>CAKOYC010000087.1 GCA_934130265.1 uncultured Bacilli bacterium | reverse complement strand
TATGCAGTTAAGGATTCTTCTATTGATGGTATTGAACTTAAGGAAGGTGACTATATGGCTATGATTGGTAAGTCAATCGTAACAAACGGTACTGACTTAAGCGAAGTATGTCGTCTAATGTTAGAAAAGTTCTTAGATGAAGATAGTGAATTATTAACTTTAATTACAGGTGAAGATGCTGATGAAGAAATCACTGATAAGATTGTTGAATATGTAGAGAACAATTCTGATATCGAGGTAGATGTAATCAAGGGTGATGTTCCTGTATATTACTACTTAATGGGTCTTGAATAAGATTTAACTATTATTGAATTAGAAATGACGGTGTTTGTTGATAAACGCCGTTTTTTAATATAATGGTTTAGAGAAATGAGGAAAATCAATGAAGGCTTATACATATGTTTCTAAGGGAAAATTTCAATTATTAGAAAAAGAAAAACCAGTATTAAAAGATGAAAAGGATGCGATAGTTAAGGTAACACTTGCAAGTATTTGTTCAAGTGACTTGCATATTAAACACGGTAGTGTACCAAGAGCTGTTGAGGGTATAACTATTGGCCATGAGATGGTTGGAATTGTAGAAGAAGTAGGAAAAGAAGTAACGAATGTTAAAGTAGGTGATAGAGTTACCGTTAATGTAGAAACCTATTGTGGTGAATGTTTCTTTTGTAAGAAGGGCTATGTTAATAACTGTATTGATATCAACGGTGGTTGGGCACTAGGATGTAGAATTGATGGTGGTCAGGCTGAATATGTACGTGTTCCTTACGCAAATCAAGGCTTAAATAAGATTCCTGATAACGTAAGTGATCGACAAGCTTTGTTTGTAGGTGATGTTTTGACAACAGGCTATTGGGCTACTAAGATATCAGATATTACAACTGATGATACTGTTTTGATTATAGGTGGTGGTCCAACAGGTATTTGCACTCTACTTTGTGTAATACTTAAAAAGCCTAAGAGAATTATCTTGTGTGAAAAGGATGAAGATAGAATCAAATTTATTAATAAACATTATCCTGATGTAAATGCAGTTAGACCTGATGAGTGTGAGGAATATGTATTGAGTCATTCAGATCATAATGGTGCCGATGTGGTATTAGAGGTGGCTGGTGCTGATAGCACTTTTGAACTTGCATGGAAGTGTGCTAGACCTAATACGATAGTAACAATTGTAGCTTTATATGATAAGCCACAGGTTTTGCCTTTGCCTAATATGTATGTGTTATTCGTCACTAAATAATAGCCATTTAATTTAAAATAACGACACATTATTTTAGCCATGGTTATTAAATAATGTTAAATAATTACTTTCTTATATAATTACTGATGGGTAATAAAAAAAGAGTTAAGAATGTCTACGATAACAAATTCCTTAACTCCTACCCTTGAGGTAATTTAATGATAGAAGAAAAATTAGCTTTTATCAATGATGTAGATGATAAAAGTTTTATTAATGGTGAGTGTAATAAGGAATTACATTATTTCAGGTGTCCTAAGTGTGGTTCTTATCATGTGGTAAGAAATGGCACATACACTAGGAAAACTAGCTTACTAAATGGTGATAGTGCTTATATTAAGGTACAAAAGTGTTTATGTAGGGATTGTGGTATATCTTTTAAGATACTTCCAATGTGTATAAGCGGTCTTAATCATTTATCTTTAATATCTTTATTAAAGATTCTACTTAATACTGGTTCTAATAATTTCTTATCTAAGTCTTTTAATGTGGCAAGAAGTACTGTTAGAAACATAAAGGTTAAATATAAAACTTTACTAAGTAAAATTAGATTATTGTCTATTAAATATAAAATTAATACTATTCAAAATTTGGTTGAAAGCTTTTATAAAGAGTTTTCAACTTTTTTATTTGAGCCATCAACGAGTTTAGCCAATTATCATTTCGTTATAAACCAACTATCTTAAAGTTGGAGGATTTTATTATGAATAAAGATGATTATGCGCTATTTAAGTATTCGATAATTGCGCCTTTTATTAATGGGACATCAAACACAAAGAGTGTGCGATCTTTTTGTGACCAGGCGAGTAAGAAAGAATATAGTTATAATGGTGACTCTTACACCTTTAAGTCTTCAACCATACGCAATTGGATAAGCAAGTATAAGAATCTTGGGTATGATGATTTAAAAAGAAAGACTAGAAGCGATAAGACAAAGCCTAGAGTGCTTGATGATGATATTTTAGCTAGAGTTAATATCATCAAAAATGAGTATCCAAAGATTAGAACCACTGCTTTATATAAGATACTTATAGAAGAAGGGTATTTTATCGATAATGAAATAAGTCTTAGAACATTTGAAAGATATGTAGCTAACTGTAATTTTATAAGCTTAAATTCAGAGTACGAAAGAAAAGCCTATACTTTTGAATTTTCAAACGATTCTTGGCAATGCGATACTACAAGTGGCCCTTATATAGTTATCAAGGGTCAAAAATATAAAACATACATAATGGTGTTTATAGATGATCATTCAAGACTTATTGTAGGAGCAAGAGCTTTCTTTAATGATAATGCGCTTAATATGCAATCTTTATTTAAAGAGGCTATAAAACTGTATGGAATACCTAAGCAGCTTTACGCTGATAATGGTGGTCCTTATTCTAATAAACAATTATCGATTATATGTGCTCGTTTAGGCATTAATCTTAAAAACGCAAGAGCTTATGATCCACAGGCGAAAGGCAAAGTGGAGCGCTTTAACAGGACTTTAAAAGATACTTGGATGAACACTTTTAATTGGAATAATATAAAAAGTCTTGATGAACTAAATAAAATGTTAAATAAGCATATAAACAAATATAACAACACTTTTCATAAGTCTTTAAATAGTACTCCTAATGAAGTTTATTTTAAAGATAATGGCGAAATAAGGTATGTTGATTTAAATAAACTAGAATCATACTTCTATCACACTATAACTAGAAAAGTATCTAATGTAGGTACAGTTAAAATAGAGAATAATGTATATGAGATTGATTATTCTTTGGTTAAAAGAACTATTGAATTAACTTATGATCCATTTGATTTATCTAAAGTTTATTATGATGGCAAAGAATATGGTCTTCTTGATAGTGTTTCTAATTCTAAGAAAAGAAGAAAGAAGAATGTAGATTACTCTAAGATAGTCAATAAAGAAGATGAGGAAATATTAGAGTATGAAGGTTAATGAGTTCTTCAATTTTTCTTCTCCACCATTTCTAAATAATCATGATTCTATGTATGAATCGAAGGATTATAGAGAGATTGATAAAAGACTAGAATTCTTTAATGAACAAAGTGGTACAGCTTTATTTACAGGAATTCACGGAACAGGAAAAAGCACTATAATTAAATACTTATTAGATACAACCAATAAGAACATCTATATAAGGGGTGGAGATTTAACCTCATTTGAATTCTTTAATCAACTAGGTAGATCTTTAGAAATTGATACCAATCATTGTCATATTTCTAAGATATATGAAGATATAGTTACAAGAGCTGATACATATAAAGCTAACAATAAGAAACTAGTTATTATCATTGATGATATAGAAAGACTTCCTGTAAAAACACTAGAAGGATTTAAATTACTATGTGATAGTGAAATATCTTTAATTCTTATAGGCCACTCTTCGTTTAGAAGTAGGTTAAAAGATGGAAGACTAGCATTTCTAGTTAACGACATAATAATCAATTATGATTGTGGTGGATTGTCAGTAAGTGAAACAAAAGAATATATAAAACACAGACTATCTCTTGTATCAGATAATGGACTAAACATTGATGATAGATACTTTAATACAATCTTCACTTATACCAACGGTATTCCTCAAATCATAAACAAATACATGTCTACGGTATTATTGATAGCCTATATAAGGAATACCAAATCAATAGATAATAAGCTGTTACAACTTGCGAATGATGAAATGGAGATATAGATGGCATGAACAAAAATGAACTATATGAAGAAATTAATTATCTTAAAAGTGAACTAGATTTAGCTGAATCAACGCTTAAAAAGCAAAGAACTGATATTAAAAGTTTTATATTATTACTTATAGAAAATGATATTCCTATTCCAGAAAATTTAATCAATAAATATATTAATAAGGCACCTAAGATAAAACCTGTTATTGAATTGCCGTTTTAAATAGTAAAGCTCTACACAAAAGTGGAGCTTTTTAAAACATGAACTCCACATAGAACTAATGGCTAAAATAATGTGTCGCCAAGTGGCTAAAATAATGTGTCGATTAACAACTATGGTGTCACCATTTTCTTTTTATTCATTTGTTAATAAATTGTCATAGTATAATACTTAATGGTGGAGGAAATA
>CAKOYC010000086.1 GCA_934130265.1 uncultured Bacilli bacterium | reverse complement strand
ATCTAATTGTAATGCTTTTTAATACTATTATTATTAATAAATGTAAACTTATAGATTTAATTAACTCTAGCTCTAAGAAAGAAAAATTAAGACTTAAAAATACCAAGGTAGCATTTTTTCTATTCTTAATAGCAGTAGGGATACTTATCTATGCTTATTATCTAGTGATTGGTGATGTTGATAAAGTATTAAGTAGTAATACTAGTATTATACTTCCAATTATCTTAGGAATAGTTGGTACTTTCTTAGTATTCTTCTCATTATCAGGTTTTCTTTTAAAAGTGTTAAAGAAAGATAAAAAACTTTACTATAAAGAATTAAATAGTTTTGTTATTAAAGGGATAAGTAGCAAAGCAAGTACAACAGTCTTTTCGGTTACCATTATTTGTTTGATGTTATTTACAACTATTTGTGTACTATCTAGTGCTTTATCTCTTAGGAATTCTTTAAATAATTCTTTGATTACGTATGCTCCAAGAGATATCGAAATAAGTAAAAGATATAATCCTGATGGTGATGTTTATGGTTATAGTGAAGAACAAAAGAAAGATTCATTATTAACAATTAATGAGTCACTTGATAAACTTAACTTTAATTATCATAAGTATTTTACTAATATAACTGATTTTACCCTATATGTAGATGAAGGGATTACTCTAAGAAGTAGTCTTGGCGATTATTATAAGATAGTTAAAAAGAAATATCCTTATCTTCAATATAATAGTGAAATAGAACTTATGAAGTTAAGTGATTATAATAAGATGGCTAAGAGTCTTAGATTAAATAGATTAACTCTAGATGATAATCATTATGTAGTAGTTGCTAATTATCCTTCTATGAAAAATATTAAAGATGAAGCTTTAAAAAGAAGAACTGTTATTACTATTAATAATACTAATTATTATCCTAAATATAGTTATTCAATTGATGGCTTTTATGATATGAGTAGTAATGCTTCTAATATTGGTTTTATTGTTTTACCAGATGAAGCTTTAGATAAGGCAACTAAGTATATGTATTATAAATTAGCTGATTATAAAGGAGATAGAGAAAGGGTAGATAAAGTAATCACTAATCTTATGGACTCTAAAGAATTTTCTAATACTAATTTAACCTTTAATACTAAATCTGATATTTATAACTCTAGTATTGGCATAGGAGCAATGGTTACTTTCATTGGATTATATCTTGGAATAGTTTTTCTAATATCTTGTGCTGCTATTCTAGCTTTAAAAGAGTTATCTGAATCTAATGATAATAAAATAAAGTTTACTATCTTAAGAAAGATAGGAACTAGTGATATGATGATTAATAAAGCTTTATTTAAACAAATAGGAGTATTCTTCCTATTACCATTAGCTCTTGCTATCATCCATTCTATCTTTGGAATAATCTTTTGTAATAAAATATTAATTATGACTGGAGTTAATATAAAATTATCTTCTATCATAATTACTGCTATATTCATTGTTTTAATCTATGGTAGTTATTTTCTACTAACTTACTATTGCAGTAAGAATATCATTAAAGATAAGAATTAAAAATAAAAATCTGGAATTACTGTTTTCCAGATTTTTGGTTAATATAAATTATAAAATTATCCATTCACTATTTTTCTTTCCATTTTCTCTTGCTATTATTCCTTTTTCCTGCATTTCAAGCATTCTAGTTTTTACTGTTCGTAAAGACTTATTAATTTGTTTAGCAATTTCTGCTTGTTTAATGGTTGGATTGTCTTTTATTATATTTATAATTGCCTGTTCTTCTAAGGTAAGACTATTAGATTTTAAATCTTTTTCGCTTGAATCTTCTAAATAATCAACATGGGTATATCGATTTTTTAGTTCATAATTTGTATTTGCTAAAAGATTATAAAAGAATTTTTCTAAGAAGGATATGTCTTCAAAGATGTTTTTATCAAACTTTTTATAATTTGCTCTTACTAGGGAATTTCTAAAATACCAAGAGTGTTTGGCAAAAACCTCATCATTTATATTAAAACCAAATGTTCTTAAGTATTTAATTATAAATACAGCAGTTGTTCTTGTATTACCTTCACAAAATGGGTGTACTTGCCAAATGTTAGAGGTAAATCTGCATATATGTTTAATTGCTTCATCAAATGATAAATTTTTATAAGAGAAATTTTTTTCTTGTTCAAAATCATATTTTAAAGATTCCATAATGGTCTGATAAGAAGTGTAAATAACAGTATCATTATTTAATATCCATTCTTTTTTGGTAAAATTATAGTCCCTGATTTTTCCTGCTTCTTTATATATCCCTTTAAACAATTTTTGATGGATACCTATTAATTCAGTAGGATTAAAATTAAAAGAGTTATCACTTAGTATTTCAGCTATTCTTACTGCTACTTTATCAGCTTCTTCACTATTTTCTGATTCATCTTTTTTTCTATTATCTAAAACTTTATAATACTTATCTATTCTTTTTTCAACTTCATCTATGTTTATTTTTCCTTCTATGTGTTCTTTAGCAGTATCAATTAAATATTTAGATGGTTTTAGTCCATCGACATCTTGTAATCCTATGGCAGTTTCCCAAGTTTTTGTTTTTTCTACCTTGTTTGGTTCTCCTTCCTTTATGTATTCAGAAAGTTCTAAATTCCAGTTCTCTTTACTCATGGTTCCTCCTAACTATATGTTAATATTATAGCATTTTTTAAATAAAATAGCAATTTTAAAGTGCAAAAATTGCACTTTAAAAACTGAAAAATTGCACTTTAAAATGCGCACATGTAAAGCTTTAAAATTGCTTAGAGTAAAATAACTCATATAAATACAAAAAAGCAAAAATCTGGAATTTTCTATTTTCCAGTTTTTTTCTGTCGAAATTTACAAAGTTAAGCTAAAAAATATTGACAGTTTGTTAATTTTTCTTTAATATAATGAGCTAATTTAGGGGGGATTATTTATCATTTAGATGGGGTTAATCGGTAAGTTATGTTTCCTTGATTAATATCTATTGGGAGGAAGAAAATGGTAGAAAAAATTTCTAAATCATTGATGGTATTATGTGCTGTATTTATTATGATGTTTATACCAAATGTTAAGGCTGCAAGTGCTAGTGTAACAACAGATATGACTAATAAAGAAATACAAAGCATAGTCGATTCAAATGATACAATCGAATTTGCAACAGGTGAATATCAGAATTTATCTCTTACTGTTGATGGTAATAAGACTTTTAAAATGACTGGTAAAGTTACTTTTACAAGTGATAATGGTAATAATTTTGGTGTTTTATTTAAAGATAATACTAAGTCAAACTTAACTATCGATGGTGATTTGACTATTTCTTCATATAGAGAAGGAATATTTGTTTCTAATGATTGTGATGTTACTTTAGATTTAGTTAATAATAGTAAACTTTCCTTAATTAATTCTTTAGAGACTGAACAAAATCATGAAAGTGGTATGTGGATTGGTTATAGAACAATTTTTAACTTAAATGGTACTAATGGTTCTAGTTTTATAGCTAGTGATAATACTATGGCTGGTATTAATGTAATGGGAAGTGCAAAAGTTACCCTTAACTTTAATGATATGGCTTTAGTAGATATGAGTAATAATAGTAAAGTTAGTGGTTACCATGCTGGAATGGAATCTGGTTCAACAAATATTTTAAACTTTACTAATGTTAATAAAGTTACTATGAATAATAATGGAGTAGATGCTGTTTGTGTTAGTGGTGATAATGACCAAATCAATATAACTGGTTCAAATGTTTCTATGACAAATAATCATAGTTGGGGTACTAATGGAGGAAATATCAAGGTTATTAACTCATACTTAAATATTAGTAATAACTCTGATGGTCCTTGGGCTAATGTTAAATATACAGCATCTAATATGTATGCTAATAATTTAACAGTAAAAAATTCAACAATTGATGCTAATAACTGTGGAGCAAACTCTGGTATTTGGGTTGAAAATACTGCTGAAATTATAGGCTCTACAATAAATGTAAATAATAATGGTCAAGAAGCTTATGGTAATTATAACTATAGTCAAACAAGACCTTACTATCAAGGTGATTATCCTTGGAATATGGGTAATGGTATAGCTTTCTGTGGAAAGACATCTATTACATTATCTACTATTAATGCTAATAATAATGGTGGAGCAGGTATAGCTTTCTATGGTGAAAAAAGTGATACTATTACAGAAGTATTAGTTAACTCATCTATATTAAATGCAAATAATAATGGAGTATCTAAAAACTTCACTGTAGAAGGTGACAATATAAAAAATGATAATTCATTAAAAGATAGAAGTGGTTTTACAGTAGCACTTTACTCTGGAATTGCTGTGTTTAACCTTTTGTAGTAAGAAGTCCCTCACCTTTAAGGTGGGGGATGAATTGCGTTTACTTATGCTTGGAGAATACTAAAATTTATAATATAATAAAGTCAGTCGATAAAGAAAGAAAGGTGATATGCGATGGAATTAGACAATAATGCACATTCAGTATTTTTGATGCACTATCATCTTGTACTTGTTGTAAAATATCGCAGAAAAGTATTTGATGACCGCATATCGGATAGAGCAAAGGAAATATTTGAGTACATATCACCGAAATACAATATTACATTACAAGAATGGAACCACGATAAAGATCATGTACATATTCTCTTCAAAGCACATCCGAATACAGAGATAAGCAAATTCATAAACGCATACAAAAGTGCGAGCAGTAGACTTTTGAAGAAAGAATTTCCACAAATACGTCAAAAGCTTTGGAAAGAACATTTTTTGGGTCAGAGTTTTTGTCTGCTTACCACAGGCGGTGCACCGAT
>CAKOYC010000085.1 GCA_934130265.1 uncultured Bacilli bacterium | reverse complement strand
TGCATCATCTTATGAAATAAAAGAAGCTATTCCAGAAATAGATGCTATGAATGTTGAAAATAAGGTAAAAACTTTAAAAAATATTGGACTAAACTCTAATGGTTATCACATAAAATAAAAATAGTTGGAATTTTTAAATATGTTTTGGTACAATAGGGGAAAGGAGATGCAAAGAAATGAAATTATTATCAGTTAACGCTGGGAGTAGTTCTTTAAAGTTTCGTTTATACGAGATGCCAGAAGAGAAACTTTTAATGAAAGGAATGTTTGAACGAATTGGTCTTTTTGGTAGTTGCTATAGTATTAGAATTGGTGATGAAAAAATTAGCAAAGATGTACCACTAAAAGATCATAATGAAGCAGTTAAGATTTTATTAGATGAATTAATAAATAATAGAGTAATATCTTCACTAGATGAAATTGAAGCTGTGGGAAATAGAGTAGTTCATGGTGGTAATAAATACTCAAAATCAGTAGAGATAACCGATAGAGTATTAATGGAAATTGAAGAGATAAGTGATTTAGCACCACTTCATAATCCAGCTGCTCTAAAAGGAATATATGCTTTTAAAAAAAATATTCCTAATGCTAAATTAGTAGCTTGTTTTGATACTGCTTTTCATCAAACAATGAAAGAAAAAACATATCTTTATCCTGTACCTTATGAATGGTATGTTAAGTATGATGTTAGAAAGTATGGTTTTCATGGATTAAGTCACAAGTTTATAACCGAAAAGATGAAAGAAATGTTAGGCAAAAATCCTAATCTAATTATCTGTCATATTGGAAATGGGGCATCAATAACAGCTGTAAAAGAGGGAAAATCTATTGACACTTCTATGGGATTTACCCCAAATGCCGGTATAATGATGGGAACAAGGTCAGGTGATATAGATTACTCTATCCTATCATATATTATGAAAAAAGAAGAAAGAAATCTAGATTGGATGGATAGTCAATTAAATAAGAAAAGTGGTCTTGAAGGAATTGCTGGTATGAGTGATTTAAGAGATATAGATAGAGCTTATGAAGCCCGTGATGCTAAAGCTTTGTTAGCACTAGATATGTATACAGACAAGATAGTCGATTATGTAGCTAAATACTATGTAAAACTAGGAGGAGAAGTTGATGCTATTTGCTTTACTGCTGGTGGTGGAGAAAATGATGATATCATTAGAAAAGAAGCTATCAATAAACTTTATCCATTAGGTATATATTTAGATGAAGAAAAAAATAAAGAAACAATTGTTAGAAAAGGTGTTGAGGGAATTATTTCTAGTAATGAATCTAAAATACCAGTTTATGTATTAGCAACTGATGAAGAATTAATGATTGCAAGAGATACTTATGACTTATCAGTAGAAGAATGATAGAAAGATTTACATTTCTATCTTTTTTAGATATAATAATGTTGTTTTAGAAAAGAGGAATATTATGAAAATTTTATCAATTAATACAGGAAGTAGTTCACTAAAATTCAGTTTATTTGAAATGAATAATGAAGAAGTAATTGCTAGTGGACTATTTGAACGAATTGGTCTTGATGGAGTTTATACTATTAAATATCAAGGTCAAAAGATTAAAGAAGAAGTAGAATTAAAGAATCATACTGATGCTGTTAAAATATTATTAGAAAAATTAATATCACTTGAAATTATTAAATCACTTGATGAAATAGATGGTGTTGGACATCGTTTAGTACATGGTAAAGATAAATATGCATCTAGTGTTGTTATTACCGATGAAGTAGTAAATGATTTATTAGCATTTAAAGATTTTGCTCCACTTCATAATCCTGCCAATGTACTAGGAATAGAAGCTTTTCGTGAAGTACTTCCTAATGTATTAATGGTTGGTGTCTTTGATACAGCATTCCATCAAACTATGGATAAAGAAACATATTTATATCCAGTACCTTATGAATGGTATACAAAATATGGAGTACGTAAATATGGATTTCATGGAACAAGTCATCGTTATATAACAGAAACTCTTACTAAAGAGTTAGGAAAAAAAGACTTAAAGATAATAAGCTGCCATATTGGAAATGGTGGTTCAATAACAGCTGTAAAAGATGGAAAATGTGTAGATACATCAATGGGATTTACCCCACTTGCTGGTATAATGATGGGAACTAGATCTGGTGATGTTGATCCATCAATTATTCCTTATGTTATGGAACAAGAAGGATTAAATGCTAGTGAAGTAGTAAATGCTTTAAATAAAAAATCAGGACTTTTAGGACTTAGTGAGAAAAGTAGTGATATGCGTGATATAATCGCTGCTGTTAATGAAGGTGATGAACAAGCCAAACTTGCCTTTAATAAATATGTAAGAACAATAACAGATTACATTGCTAAATACTATGTTTTATTAAATGGAGCTGATGTTATCTGTTTCACTGCTGGAGTAGGAGAAAATAGTATTCCAGTAAGAAAAGCAGTTTGTGAAAACTTAAAATGTCTTGGTATTAAAATAGACGATGATAAAAACAATGTAATGGGAGAAATGGCTAAAATTAGTACTGATGACTCTAGTAGTATGGTTTATGTTCTTCCAACCGATGAAGAATTAATGATAGCTAGAGATACTTTATTCTTCCTACATCAGAATGGATAATAATTATGTGGAATCAAATTTATCATAAAATAAAAAAATACGATAACATAGTTATTGCTAGACATATTGGAGCCGACCCTGATGCTTTAGCTAGTCAAATATCTTTGAAAGAATCAATACTTTTAACATTTCCTAATAAAAACGTGTTAGCAGTAGGAAATGGTAGTAACAAGTTTTCCTATCTTGGTAGGCTTGATCATTATGATGAGATAGATGATTTTCTTCTAATAGTTTTAGATACACCAGATAAAAAAAGAATTGACTTTAAATACTTTGATAAAGCAAGTGAAGTAATAAAAATAGATCATCATCCTTTCATTGATGACTTTGGAGGAATTGAACATATTGATACAGAAGCTTCTAGTACCTCAGAAATACTAATGGAGTTTTTCAAAGCTTCAAAACTTATATGTAATAAAGAAATAGCTACAAGATTATATTGTGGACTAGTAAGTGATTCTAATAGATTCTTATTTGATACTTCTAGTTATAAAACTTTTGCCCTAGTTAGTTACTATCTAAAAAAGTATAAATTTACTTTATCAGATGTTTATAAAAAACTCTATATTAGACCTTTAAAAGAAATAAGACTAGAAGGATATATTAAAGAGAATATGAATGTATCAGAAAATAAAGTAGCTTCTATTTTAATAACTGATGACATTATAACTAAATTTAAAGCTGATAGTGCCTCATCTGGTAATATGATTAACTTTTTTAATTATATAGATGAAGTACTTGTCTGGGTTATAGCAACTGAAGATGTTAAAAATAATAATATCAGAGTAAATATTAGGTCACGTGGTCCAGTTATTAATAAAGTAGCAGAAAAGTATAATGGTGGAGGACATGCCTATGCTAGTGGAGCAAGACTTGAAAACTTTGATATAGCTAAAGAATTAATTAATGATTTAGACCAAGCAACTAAAGAATATATAGAAAGTGAGACTAATGATGAAGATAAATAATGTAGAATTAGAAATGATTGTTACTAGAAGAAGTCAGTATCCAACTAATCATCAAAAAGAATTTTTATTAGTAGGACGTAGTAATGTTGGTAAGAGTAGTTTCATAAATACTTTATTAAATAGAAAAAATTTAGCACATACATCATCTCATCCAGGTAAAACACAAACTCTAAATTTTTATCATATTAATAATGAATTTTATCTAATTGATGTACCAGGTTATGGCTATGCAGAAGTAAGTAAAAACATTCAAGCCAAGTTTGGTAAGATGATGGAAGAATATCTAGAGACAAGAGATGAGTTGCAAAGAGTTTTCATGTTAATAGACCTTCGTCATAAACCAACAGAAGATGATGTAATGATGTATAACTTTCTAAAGTATTATCAAATACCTGTTACGATAGTAGCAACTAAAGCGGATAAAGTAGGAGCTAGTAAACGAGAGAAAAGTAAGAAACTTCTACTTGAAACTTTAGACTTAGTAGTAGGAGATAACGTTATCATCTTCTCAAGTGTTACTAAAGAAGGAAAAGACGAAGTATTAAAGAAAATAGATGAATTGTTAGTAGACACCATTTAATGTGTTATGCATAACATACACTAGGTGATAGATAATGAAGATTGTTTCTATTAGTGATGGATTTATCCTGATAACTCCAAAGAATCTTTACTTAGAAGAGAAAGATAAAATGATAAGAGAGTTAAAGAACTTCTTATTAACATATAATAATTATTTTTCCTTTCTGAAGACTGGATTTTATGAAGTTAGTGTCGGATATAATAAACTAATAGGAACAATTTTTATAATAAAGAAAGAAGAAGATTTTATCTTTGGAGAAGATCACATTGATCTTAGAATTACTATTATGAATGAGGTGGATATAGGATTTTCTTTTGAAGATGATATCATTCCTCTTGATAAGGTCTATTTTTATCAAGATAAATATTACTTATTCGATGATAAACTTATTAAGAAATATTTCTATACTCTTATTGAACAAGGTGAATATGTTTTTTCTAATAAAATAGACGAGGTTTTAAGTAAAGGAACGTTACTAAGTATTTAAGTAGAGATTAATTCTCTATTTTTTTTGACAATAAAAAAGTTAGTATTTTAGTATTTTTAATTATATTTAGTTACTATATAGTTTTTTACCACCTAACTTTTATTTCATGACTACTTGATACTAACTAGTTATAGATAATATTATCCTGTCAATTTTGTACAGTACAGAGT
>CAKOYC010000084.1 GCA_934130265.1 uncultured Bacilli bacterium | reverse complement strand
GGAATAATCCTATAGCTCCTCCACTATTTAATACTTTCAAAGCTTTATCAGTAGCATTATGATCTTTTATACTCCTATCAACAGGAATACAACCAACTAGTTTGAAAAACCAAGCCATTTTACCGTCAAAGTATTCTTTCTTAGCCATATAGTGGATTACTCTTTTAGTAGCCATTATCGTTAGACATTGATCATAAATATGTTTATGGTTACCTACTATTAAGATAGGTCCTTCTTTTGGGATTACTTCTTTATTAATTATCTTTGGATTATAATAAAACCTAAATAGTACTCGCATAATAGGTGTTAATAATGAGTAACCTATTTCTCCTTTAAATCTTTTCTTTCCCACGTTCTTCTCTCCTTAGTTTATTATTTTCTTCTTGTAGTTTCCTAAAGTCAACTTTCCCAACCATTGTTCTAGGTAGTGACTTTCTAAACTCATACTCATATACTTTGGCATATCTTGGTAAATTTTTACTACAAAGTTCTTTTAATTCTTTGACTAATTCTTCAGTTTCTCTATATCCTTTATTTAAGACAATAAAGGCTTTAGGTACTTCTTGTTTATAAGGATGAGGAATACCTACCACACTAGATAACATAACAGCTGGATGCTTTTCTAAGACTTCTTCTATTTGTACTGGATAAACATTATATCCTGATGTTACTATTAGTCTTTTTAAACGACCTGTATACTTTATGAAGCCATTTTTATCCATCACTCCCAAATCACCAGAATGAAGCCAAACATTACCATCATCATGAATATGAAGAGCTCCATTAGTCTCTTTCTCGTTATTATAGTATCCTAGCATAACATTAGGTCCACTGATACAAATTTCTCCCTCACTACCATATGGTACTTCGATATCCGACTCATTAAATATACCAATATAACACCCTGGAAAAGGAATACCAATTGAACCATATTCTAAGATGTTTTTAAATCCTAGACAAACAGCTGCTAAACATTCACTCATTCCATAACCTTGTACTATTCTAGTACTTGCTCCATGTTCACTTAAGTATTTATTTATTCTTTTTTCTAGACTAAAACTTAAGGTGTCACCACCAGATATGATATATTTTATATAATTAAGTTTAATCCTATCTTGTCTTTCACTCTTCATCATCGCTTCAAATAAAGTAGGAACACCAATTACAAATTCTGGTCTATGTTTCATTAGAATCTTATCAAACTCTTGGGCTTTAAATTGGGGAATTAAAATACATTCTGCTCCTACACATAATGGTGCATAAACACATACGCCTAAACCAAAGCCATGAAAAATAGGCATTATTGATAGACATTTATCCCCTACTTCTAACTCATCAAAAACAATCTTCGCTTGTTCCGTTAGAGCAATAAAATTACCATTTGATAAGACAATTGCTTTAGGACTACCAGTAGATCCGCCACTATGAAGCATAACCGCTGGAGAGTTTTTTCTGCCTAGAAAATGATAATCACTCTTATAATCCTTACCACTATTCATAAATTGATCCCAATAAACATATTTACTATTATTCTTAGGTAATTTAGTTTTTAAACCAAGCGATAAATTATACCCAACTTTAGTCAAAAATGGCATCGAGTCACTTGGTCTTACTAATATTATCTTATAAACATCTGTCTCTTCAATCACATTCTTTAACTTATCATAATCCATATCAATTAAAACCATCATAACTGATCCTGTATTAATTAAATCATCTCTTATTTCATTCTCACTAGCTAAAGGATGAATCATATTAGATATTGCTCCTATCTTATTTAAAGCTAGAAAAGAAATAACCCCTTCTGGAGTATTAGGCATACAAATAGTTACTACATCATTCTTTCTTATTCCATAACTCAAGAAAGAATTAGCACATAAATCAATCTCTCTTAATAATTCTCGATAAGTAGTCTTTTTTCCAAAATAATCAAAAGCATTATTATTAGGATACTTCTTCATATTTCTTTTAAAATTATCATACAAAGATATATCTGGTATATAAAGATTCATATCCCCTTTCTTATAGTATTTACTCCAAGGAGCTTTAGGCTTCTTCTTAAATCCTAAAAATCTAAAAAACTTCATATCTAATATACTCAATTGTTAACCTTCTTTCTTTTAAGTTCACTACTAATAAAGCTTCTTAATTTATTATTTTCTATATCTAACTCATCTACTACTTTATATGGTTTATAAAACTCAATAGTGACACTTTTTCTAAATAGTTTATATTTATTAGTTATCGTAAAAGGTACTAGTAAAGAATCTGTATCTTTCGCCATTTTAACCGCTCCTATTTTAAAAGGAAGAGTCACATCTTTTGTTCTATTAATAGTCCCTTCTGGAAATATACCTATTACTTGATTATTACTTAATGCTCTTTTAGCTTCACTTAAAGCATCTTTATCATGAATCTTTCTATTAACAGGAATTATACCCATATGTTTAAATATTAATCCTTTAACTCCTTTTACTAAACTATCTTTAGCTAGAAAATGAATAGTTCTTTTAGAAGCTGACATTAATAGTAATGGATCTAAATAACTTGTATGATTACCTGCTAAAACAAAACTACCACTAGGAGGAATATTTTCTCTTCCTATATAAGTTGGTTTATAAAAGAAATTAAATAGTACTTTAATTACTGGTCTTGATATTTTATATAAAATTTCATCTTTCATGTCTACCTCACACTATTAATTATACTATACTTTTTTTAATTTTATAGAAAAAAGTTAATCATTAATGACTAACTTCCCTTATTACTTGTTCTAATAATTCAGCTGTTTTCTCTACTCCTAAATAATCAACATTTAAAGCTATATCATAATTAGCAAAATCATACCAATCTCTATTAGTATAATACTTATAATGTTTTGCTCTTTCGTTATTTATCTTATTTATTTCTTTTAAAGCTTTATTTTCTTCTAAGTTATAGTATTTAACTGCTCTTTTAACTTTATCTTGACTACTACTATATAAGAATACTTTAATAGTATCTTTATTATCTTTTAGAATATAGTCAGCACAACGTCCAACAATAACACAAGACTCTTTCTTTGCTAGATCTTTTATAACTTTTTCTTCAGCTATAAAGATTCTATCATCATTATTATCTATATACTTAAATGAGGCAAGCTTCTGATCATTTTCTTCTACATATTCTTTAGATAGACCACTTTTCTTACTAATTAGATTTATTAAGTTCTTATCATAAAAGTTAAGTCCCATTCTCTTAGCAAGTAGTTCTCCTACATAGTGTCCACCACTACCATATTCACGGGATATAGTTATTACTATTTTTTTACCTTTATAAGTATTATTAACCTTTATATCTTCTAAATTAGTAGATTTTTCTTTAATAGATAGTTTTCTATATTCAGAATAGAAAATAACTATAGCGATAAAGAATGTTATGGCGTCAGCAATCGGTCCTGCATTTAACACTCCATAAATACCTTTATGTAAGTAAATAGCCATAAAACAAGCGATAGGAATAAATAAAATTATTTGTCTTATAAAGGATACCATTGTCGCTTTCTTAACATTTCCAAGAGATTGTACAGTAATTGAAGTTGTCATTTCTAAGAAGTTAAGTCCCATTACTAGTAGGAATGAATGACATATTACAACAGCAAACTCTAAGAATAATTTATAATTAGGATCACTATTTGCAATAAAGATACTAACTATCTCTTTTGGGAAAAGATAGAAAATAATATTAAATATTAATCCAACTACTAAGTTTATAGTTAGTACTTTTCTTAATGTTTCTTTTACTCTTTCATAGTTTCCTGCTCCATAATTAAATCCAATAATAGGTTGGGCTCCAATAGATATTCCTAAGATAGTAGAAATATATAGACTATTTATCTTAGAGATAACTCCATAAACTGATAATGGTATATCTGCTCCATATTTAGTTAATGCTCCATACTTAGTCATCATATTATTCATGAAAACAAATAAAGCAAGGACTGTTGATTGAGTAATAAATGATGATAGGCCAAGTCCTAAAGTTCTTGTAATACTTTTATCTACTTTAAATGATTCCTTTTCTAGTTTTACTGATTTTACTTTTTTAAGATAAAGTATTGCCATTATAAATGATACTATTTGCCCAATAACTGTAGCAATAGCTCCTCCTTTTACTCCCATATTAAAGGTAAAGATAAAAATTGGATCTAGTATAATGTTTAGAATAGCTCCTACTACTAGTAAAACCATTGAGTATTTTGGTGAACCATCCGCTCTAATTAACTGTGATAAAGCTGAATAAATTATCATGAAGGGAGCTCCAAGAATGATTATTCTTCCATAATCTATCGCATACTGATAAACATTTTTAGTACAACCAAACATATAAACTAGTTTTGGTAAGAAGAGATAAGCAATAACACTTAATACTATAGAAAAGATTACAGAAACAGTAACTGCACTTCCTACTATTTTACCTCCTTCTTCTTTCTTACCTTCACCTAGTTTTAGAGATAAATTAGCGGCTGCTCCATTACCAATAAGTCCTGCTACTGCATTAAAAATAATAACTAAAGGAAAAATAACATTAGTAGCAGCATTTCCTAATGTACCTACTCCTTTTCCAATAAAGATTTGATCAACAATATTATAAACTGAATTTATAAGCATACTAATAACACAAGGTATAGCAAATGAAATTAACAGTTTATTAATATTTTCTTTTCCAAGATCTACTTTTTTCATAAAACACCTCTTTCTTGCTTTTTAACAGCTTTTACAATATATCACATTTTAATTTTTTTCGTAAGTAAAAATTTTATAATGTTAAATTATCTTTTAGAAATGGCTGAAGGTTAATTATGTTTGATTTTGACAATTCTCCTATTAGACTTAGTGAAAAAACAGTTAATTACATC
>CAKOYC010000083.1 GCA_934130265.1 uncultured Bacilli bacterium | reverse complement strand
AAAGATTAATTATACTGTAACAGAAGAAACTGTAGCTAATTATGAAACTAGTATAGATGGTTTAACTATTACTAATACCCATGAAAAAGAATTAACTGAAATTACAGTTAATAAAAAATGGAATGATGATAATAACCGAGATGGTATTAGACCAGATAGTATAAAAGTAGATTTGAAGGCTAATGGAAAAGTAGTTAAGACAGTTACTATTAAAGCAAGTGATAACTGGACTTATACTTTTACTAATCTTGATAAGTATAGTAATGGTGAAGAGATAAACTATACAGTAGAAGAGAAAACTATTACAGGTTATGAATCAGAAGTAAATGGCTATGAAATTACTAATACTCATGAGATAGCAAAAACAACTATTGAAGGAGTTAAAACTTGGATTGATAATGATAACCAAGATGGAATTAGACCAGATAGTATAAAAATAAGCCTAAAAGCTGATGGCAAAGTGATTGCTACTAAAGAAGTAACAGAAAAAGATGACTGGAAATATTCATTTACTGATTTACCAGTATATGAAAATGGTAAGAAAATAAACTATACCATTAGTGAAGATAAAGTAGCAGGTTATACTGGAGTAGTAAGTGGTTATGATATAACTAATACTCATAAAACAGAAACTACTACCATAACAGTTAATAAGATTTGGGAAGATTCTTCTAATAATGATGGAGTAAGACCAGATTCAATTAAGATTAATTTATATGCTAATGGTAAATTAGTAAAAGAAGGAGTGGTTGTTACTGGTAATGGTGATAACTGGTCATATACTTTTAAAGATTTACCAATGAATGAAAATGGTGAAAAGATTAATTATACTGTAACAGAAGAAACTGTAGCTAATTATGAAACTAGTATAGATGGTTTAACTATTACTAATAATCATCAAAATGAAAAGATAAGTATTAGTGGTATTAAGACTTGGAATGATAATAATAATCAAGATGGTATCAGACCTGATAGTATAAAAGTAAGCTTAAAAGCTAATGGAAAAGTAATTGCTACTAAAGAAGTAACAGCAGAAGATGACTGGAAATATTCATTCACTAATCTTGATAAGTATAGTAATGGTGAAGAAATAGACTATGAAATTACAGAAGAAGAAGTAGCAGGTTATACTGGAGTAGTAAATGGTTATGATATAACCAATACACATAATCCTATCAAAACCTCACTACCTGTTGCTAAGAAATGGGTAGATAGTAATAATCAAGATGGAATAAGACCTGATAGTATTATAATTGATTTATATGCCGATGGTACTTTATTACTAGATAAAACAGTTACTATAAAAAATACTGATAATTGGAATTATACTTATACTAATCTTGATAAATATAGTAATGGAAAAGAAATTAATTATACTGTTAAAGAACGTGAAGTCAAAGATTATACTACTACTTATGAAGTCACTGATAATGGTATCAATGTAATTAATACTCATAGTCCTAGTAAAATAACAATAAATGGAACTAAAACTTGGACTGATAATGATAATAATGATGGTTTAAGACCAGAAACTATAACTATTAGACTAAGTGGTAAAGTGGGAGATAATGAAGTAGTTAATAAAATGATTATAGTAACAGAAGCCGACGACTGGAAATATTCATTTACAGAATTACCAGAATATAATGATGGAAGTTTAATTTCTTATACAATTAGTGAAGATGCTGTTATTGGCTATAATACCTCAATTGATGGTTATAACATTGTAAATAGTCATGCTGATGAAGAAGTGACTATTGAAGGAGTTAAAACTTGGATTGATAATGATAACCAAGATGGAATAAGACCAGATTCTATCAAAATTAATTTGTTAGCTGATGGTGAAGTAGTAGACAGCAAGATAGTAACAGAAAAAGATAACTGGAAATATTCATTTACTAAGAATAAATACAGAAATGGAAAAGAAATAAATTATACAATAGAAGAAGTAGATGTTACTACTGGTTATACAGCTACTGTAACAGATTATAATGTAACTAATAAACATACTCCAGAGACATTATCTTATACAGTTAAGAAAAACTGGAATGATTTTAATAATAATGATGGTATAAGACCAGATAGTATAAAGGTATCAATAAAAGCTAATGGAGTAGTAAAAGAATCAATAACTCTAAATGATGAAAATAACTGGACATATACCTTTAGTGATTTACCTCGTTATGAAAAGGGAAAAGAAATAGAATATTCTATTGTTGAAGATGAAGTTAAGGGATATGTATCAACTCTTGAAGAAGGAATCTTAGATAGTGATAATAATATTACTACAGTAATAACTAATACTCATGAAATAGAAAAGAAAGAAATAACTATTACTAAGACTTGGGTAAGTGATGGAACTGTTTATCAACCGGATGAAATAGTAGTATCACTATATGCTGATGGTGAGTATCTTTATGATATAACAATCTCTAAGGATATGAATTGGATTTATACTTTAGACAATCTACCAAAATATAAGAATGGTAAAGAGATAAATTATACTATTAAAGAGAAAGAAGTAGATGGTTACACTGCCACTTATGACGGATACAATATTATTAATACAATGATTCCTTTAGAAAAAGGAGAAATAGTACCGCCGATGACGGGAGTCAATAACAGTGGTAATAGTTTATTTGAATTAATATTATTTATTAATACTTTGTTAATAGGAAGTATTTTAATGAGAAAGGCACTTCGTTAGTGCTTTTTTCTTTTCCTTTTCCTAAAATAGCTATATAATCGAATTAGATAATATAATTTAGGAGGGTTAAATAAAATGAATGTTGTATTATTAGGATCAAACACAAAAGAAGAGATAGAAAATAATTTACGAATAGTAGCATCAGCTGGAGCTTTATCTAGAAGTGAAGGTACTGTTATGGATGTTTATGAAAGTAAAAATGATTATCAGAAAAATCTACGTCTTGCCAAGGCTGTAGTAGGGTATGGACATCGTTCAATATCAGAGCATGATTATCTAGTCTTTGCTTTAGAAGATGTAACACCAGTTATAGAACAAACCATAATTGAGTATAGATTAACATCATTTACTATTAAATCAAGAAGAAATGTTGATTTTAGAAATGTTGGTTTTTATGTTCCTGATTTTAAAACAGTTAAGGGAGATAGATTAGATTCTAGAGAACTAAACCTAGATTATAATAATTATATGAAAAGTTTATTTACTAAATATGGTGAATTAGTAGATGAAGGCTTACCAATAGAAGATTGTAGATATATCTTACCTTATTCTTATCATAGTAATATAATTATGGGATGCGATGCTAATGAGCTTTTTAGAATTACTTCAGATTTACTATACGGAAAGATAGCCAAGATAGATGAAGCTAAAGAGTTAGGTGCAAAACTTGCTAATATGATGGGGGAAGCTTGTCCTTATTTAGTAAGTTCTTTAAAAAAAGAAGAAAATAAAGATTATTATAATGATCAATTTACTTATTTAGATAAATTAGTAAAGCAAGAAGATAAATTACTTACTAAACCAAAATTAACTGATTATCTAGAAAGGGCTGATGATAAAGTGCTTTGTAGTATTTTAATGAATCGTTATCAATTAAGTAGTGAACAAGCTTCTAAAGTATTAGATGAATTAGTTAAGGAAGATAAAGATATTAAAAAGAAAATGTTTACTAGTCTTTTACATAGTAAGAATCAAAGAGAATTAGAGCAAGTAATGTATTCTTTTGAGCTTCCTATATCATTAGCGGTACTTACTCATATATCAAGACATAGAATGCAATCTTTATTAGTACCTGATTTTGTTCCTCTTTGGAATATGGAAAACTATGTAATACCTAATAGTATTAAAGATACTCATGAGGAAGAGTATAAAGATATCTTTAAGAAGAATAATTTAAAAGTAGAAGAATATAAAGACAAAGGAATAAGGGATGAAGATTTAGTATATTTCTATTTATACGGTAATGCTTGTAATATAACTACTACTATGAATGCTAGAAACTTTGAGTGGATTACTAGAATGAGATGTTGTAATAAAGCTCAGTGGGAGATAAGAGAGTTAATGACTGATCTTAAAGACCAAGTAAAAGAGGTTAATCCTTTGATAGGAACTATGCTAGGAGCTAACTGTGAAGTAAATAATTATTGTCCTGAAGGAAAAGATAGTTGTAAGAATAGGGGCGTAGTAGTAAAACAAAAGATAAGGTAAAGGAGAAAGTTTATGATAGAAGAATATAACTTAAAACTATTATGTGATAAATATGGTGTTTCAAAAGAAAATATTGTTAATAAGAATAATAATATTTTATCTAAAGGTGAATATGAAGATATTGATAAAACATTAGATTACTTAATAAATGAATTAAAAGTTAGTAAGGCAAACATAGAAAAATGTCCTAGTATCTTATATAGAAATGTTGATGCTATAAAAATTAATATTGATTTTTTAAAACAGAAGAACTTATCATTTTCAACAATTGAGTCATGTTTGCATGTCTTATCATCAGAGCCTGATAGTTTAAAAGATACGTATAATTATGTAGAAGAAAATTATGGAGTAGAGTCTATTAATAATAATACATCAGTTTTATCTTGTAATAAAGATTTAGTAATTGCAGTTGAAAAGTTAGGGTTAGATAAGAGCTGGAATTTAGTGATAACTTCCTGTATCGGATTTGGCTCTACAAATTTAGAAGAAGTTGAAAATCTTGTTAATAGTATAGAATTTAAAACTTATCCTGAATTATTTACGTCACAGACTCTGGCTTATGCTAAAATAGAAGAAATTCAAAAAATGATAAATAGTAAAGAATTCAAAGAACATCCCAAATTGTTTACATCAACAACATTGGCTCATGCTAAAATAGAAGAAATTCAGGAAATGATAAATAGTAAAGAATTTAAAGAACATCCTGAATTATTTACGTCACAGACACTGGCTCACGCTAAAATAAAAGAAATTCAAAAAATGATAAATAGCGAAGAATTTAAAAAATATCCTGAGTTATTCACCTCAACAACATTGGCTCATGCTAAAATAGAAGATATTCAAAAAATG
>CAKOYC010000082.1 GCA_934130265.1 uncultured Bacilli bacterium | reverse complement strand
TGGTATTATTATCTTATTGATATGTATATTATATTTAATTGAAATATTTAATCCAGGTTTTAATTTAGAGTTTGATATTGTATGGCCAGTAGTATTAATAGCTATCTCTATTTATTATATAATTAAAGATGAGAAGCTAGACTTTACTAAAATATTGATGTTATTTATTGGATTATGGTTTTTACTAGTTAATACATCTTTAATAACGGAACCATATAATAGAGCCTTTTGGCCAGTAGTATTAATACTTGTAGGAGGCTATATTGTAATGAATAGTTTTAATATAAGTAAAAAGAGTACTAGGATAAAAGCTAGTAAGCATTCAAAAGACTACTTTGGAATATTTAGTGAAGTTAAAGATAGCATTAAAACTAAAAACTTTAAAGGAGCAGATGTTTACTGTATCTTTGGAGGAGCAGAACTAGATCTTAAAGATGTAGAATTAAAAGAAGATACAACAGTAAATGTTTATTCTTTCTTTGGAGGTGCTACTATTAAAGTTTCTGATAATTATAATGTAGTATGTAACTCAACTGCTATTTTAGGAGCTAATGAAAATAAAGCCTCTAGCGATATTGATAAGTCAAAACCAAAATTAATAATTAATTGTATTTCCTTCTGTGGAGGAACGGAGATTAAGTAATGAATTTTATAGAGATTAAAGAAGAAGCTAAAAAGCTAACCTCTAAACATATTCTAAAATTTTGGAAGAGTAGTTTATTAGTATTTGCTTCTTCAATAGCTTTAGCAATTATCCTAGGAATAATATCTGGTGGAGTACTAGCTTTTATTACAGAGTTATTAGCATTACCCCTTTATATAGGATTTATTAGTTATATACTTAGTCTTACAAGAGAAGAAGTATCTCTTACTGATATATTTCAAGATTATAAAAAGATAGGATTAATTGTAGTTACACTTATTATTAGTTATGTATTTATTATATTTGGTTATATACTATTAATAATTCCTGGTATAATGATTGCTTTTTCCCTTGTAATGGTAGGCTACTTATTAGCAGATTCTAAAGAAACAAGTATTAGTGAAGCAAGAAACATAATAAGGGAAAGTATAGAAATGATGAATGGTTATAAACTGGATTATTTCATTTTTGAATTAAGTTTTATTGGTTGGTATTTCTTAGGTGCTATAACATTCGGAATAGCCTACATTTATGTAATACCTTACTTTACTTTTGCCAATACCTTATACTATCAAAGATTAAAAGAGAAAAGAAAATCCTAAAACAATGAGGTTTTTCTTTTTTTCTAATTGTGCTAAAATAAGGGCGGAGGTATTATATGAAAATATGTGTTTTAGGAAGTGGAGCTTTTGGTCTTGCTATTGCTTCCTTATTATCAAAAAATAAAAATAATGAAATTATTGTCTGGACTTCTTTTAAAGATGAATATGAAGAACTTAGTAAATTACATACTCATAAGAAGATATTTGCTGACTTTTCTTTTGAAAAATTAAACTTTTCTATGGATTTAGATAGTTCTATTGCTAAAGCTAGTGTTATTATTTTAGCTGTTCCCTCTAATGCCATTAGAGAAGTTTTAGAAAAACTAAAAGATAAACTTAGTAAGCAAATACTTATTTTTGTTTCAAAGGGACTAGAAAAAGATACTATGAAAAGATCAAGTGAAATAGCAGAAGAATTAGAAATAAGTAATCACTATGGAGTTTTAGCAGGACCAACTTTTGCTAAAGATATGTTAAAAGAAATGCCACTTGGTTTTACACTAGCTACAAAAGAAGATAATGTCTCAAATATAGTAAAAGAAATGTTTGTTGATACTAGTGTCGAGATAGAAACTACAAGTGATATAGTAGGAGTAGAGTATTGTGGTTGCATCAAAAATGTTTTAGCAATCATTACTGGTTATTTTTATACTAAAGAAAAAGCAAGTTCTGTAAGAGCAGCCTTCTTTACAAAAGTAGCTAAGGAAGAAGCTAGACTATTAGACCTATTAGGAGGTAATAAAACTACTTTATATACTTTTGCTGGAATAGGGGATTTACTATTAACTGCTACTAGTAATGAAAGTAGAAATTTCTCTTATGGAGAAGCTTTAGCTAATAACTTAATTAATGATAAATTAACAACTGTAGAAGGCAAAAAGACTTACCAATCTTTAATAACTTTAATTCCTAAAGAAGAACTAAATGATTCACTACTTACTACTTATTCTTATTTATTTAAGGAAGTGTAGTTTAAATGGCAGTATATTTTGAACCAATAAAGACAGCTTTAATTTTATTTCCAATAATTGCTTTCTTTATAACTTTACCATATCTAATTATTGAGTATCACAAGTATGGGGCAGTTCCTTTATTAAGAAGTGTTATAGTATATACTTTTATACTTTATTTATTAGCAGCTTTTCTTTTAGTAATACTACCACTCCCTTCTAAAGAGGCTGTTTTAAAAATGCCTACTAGGTCACCTCAGTTAGTTCCATTTACTTTCATTAAAGATATAATGGTAACAACAAATCTTAATTTAAAGAATCCTAGTACTTACTTGTCATTTCTTAAAACACCAACAGTCTATACAGTTATTTTTAACTTGTTTTTACTGTTTCCTTTTGGTGTTTATTTACACTATTATTTTGAAAAGAAATGGTATCAAGTACTTATTATGTCCTTTTGTTTAAGTCTATTTTTTGAGATAACTCAACTTACTGGTATATTCTTTATCTATCCAAAAGCCTATAGATTGTTTGATGTGGATGATTTAATGATTAATACTCTAGGTGGTATGCTTGGTTTCATTTGTACTAAACCATTAACTATTTTTTTACCATCAAGAAAAGAACTAGATCAAAAAGCTTATACTAAAGGAACAAAAATATCTATTTATAGAAGAGGCATAGCCCTATTTATAGATTTATTCTTAGTATTTTGTTTTTCTACACCTATTTGGGTATTATTTGGAAATAAAGTTTCTTTTGGAACATTTTATAGTATTATTTTATTTCTATATGAAGTATTATTTCCTTTACTAGATAATGGCAGAACAATAGGAAAAAGGTTTGTTAATCTAAGATTAAAATGTATCAATGAAAGTGCATCTTTTCCTATCAGATTAATATTTAGACAAGTTATACTTTACTTATTTATCTTAAGAATACCTAGTTATCTAAGTTACTTATCCAAAGTACATCTAGGAAATAATGGTTTAGAATTTTTAATGATTTTTGGTAAGCTATTGATGATAAGTTATTATATATACTTTATTTATGAGTTATTCTTAAATATACTTGGCAGAAGAAAAAATTTTAACTATGAACGTATATCTTCAGTTATTAATTCTAGTTTGATAGTGTTGCAAGATGATAAAAATATGATAGAATAATACTAGGGAGGAATGAGAATGAAAATAGAAGTTAAAAAGACAATATGGCCTTCATTAATTAGTTCAGGAGTTATACTTGTGCTTGGATTATTATTATTTTTTAAGTCATCAGTTACTTTGATGGGAATATCTTATATCTTCGGAGGATTAATTATTGCAATTGGTGTTCTTGCTATTGTAAGATTTATTTCTAATAATCATAGTGATATATCTAATCAGTTAAATATTATCTATGGAATTATTTGTATAATTAGTGGAATTTTCTTTATTGAAAAGCCTGAGATTATTGGAAGCATAATTCCTGTTGTTATGGGAATTGGTATCATAATTAGTAGCTCATTAAAGATACAACAATCATTTAATCTTAAGAGTTTAAATAGTAGTTATTTCTTTTGGTCATTTGTAATAGCTTTATTAAGTTTAATTTGTGGAGTTATATTATTATTTAATCCATTTAAAGGAGCAGTTATTATTACTAAAGTTATAGGAATATTTTTAGCTATATATGCTATCTTAGATATTTGTAATACTATTGTTCTTAAGAAGAGTGGAGTTTCTATTAGTATTAGTACAGTTGATGATAAGGATGCAAAGTCCAAATCAAAACATAAAAAAACAAAGGATGCTAAGGTAATTAAAGAAGTAACTAAAAAGGAAGATGAGAATTAATGATTTTATTCGACTTAAAAGAAACTTTGGATAATATATCAACATCAGTAAATTCTTTTTTAACAACATATGGTAGTAATCCTATCGTTTGGGTTTTGATATTTGTTATAATTATTGCTATTGCTTTTTGGGCTATTTCAAATTTAAGCAGCAAGTAAGTTTGTTTTATGTAAAGCAAACTTTTCTTTATGCTAAAATAATTAAAATAAAACTATTAATAATATTGTCGATTTAGGACTAAAATGCTATAGTAATTTGTGAGCGAAAATATAGAAAGGAAATAAAATGGAAAAGTTAGTAATTGGTAAGTCGTATAAAATTCATAGCTACAAACATAATGGATTAATTTATAAATCATGGGATCATGCTATTTTTTTAGATTATATTAAGAAAGACGGAATATATGTCTTTGTCAATGATTGTGCTAATGTGTTAGAAAAAGATGGCAGGACATGGAGAACTAGAGAACCAGCTATTCTATTTTTCTATAAAGATTGTTGGTATAATGTAATAGCACAGTATAAACCAAAAGGTATTTCGTACTATTGTAACTTAGCATCACCGGTATTAATTGAGGAAGAAACCATAAAATACATAGACTATGATTTAGATGTTAAAGTATTTAAGGACGGGGGTTTTAAAATTTTAGATAGAAAAGAATATAATTATCATAAAAAGAAAATGCAATACCCAAAAAAAATTGATTTAATAATACAAGAAGAATTAACTATACTTATACAAAAAATAAAATCAAAAGAAGGGTGCTTTTCAAAAGAAACTGTAGAAAAATATTATCAAAAATATATTAAAATGAAAAAAATCAAAAATAATTAAAAAATGTATTGACATAATACCTAAGGTTTGTTAAAGTAGAAAACGTCACTTGAAAAAAGTGCAAAAATAGTCAATAAAAAAATTAAAAATAGTATTGACAACATCATTCAAGTTTGCTATATTAATAACGCAGCTTGAAAAAAGCAATAATGTTCTTTGAAAACTAAGCAAAACGTCAATTACATTTGACAGTCAGGAAAAAAACAAAAATAAAATTTTTATTGAGAGTTTGATCCTGGCTCAGGATGAACGCTGGCGGCATGCCTAAGACATGCAAGTCGAA
>CAKOYC010000081.1 GCA_934130265.1 uncultured Bacilli bacterium | reverse complement strand
GTTAGTTGATGGTATAGAAAAAGGTAAAAAAGAACAGGTATTATTAGGAGCAACGGGTACAGGTAAAACCTTTACTATGGCTAATGTTATTAAAAGAACTAATAAACCAACTTTGATACTTGCTCATAACAAGACATTAGCTGGTCAATTATATGCTGAAATGAAGGAGTTATTTCCTAATAATCATGTTTGTTACTTTGTATCTTATTATGATTATTACCAACCGGAAGCATATGTTCCAAGTACTGATACTTATATAGAAAAAGATGCATCTATAAATGATGAGATAGATGAGTTAAGACATGAGGCAACATCTTCTCTTTTAACTTATCGAGATACAATAGTAGTAGCATCAGTATCATGTATATATGGTATTGGAGAGGTAGAAGAATATAAAAATAAAATGTTAACTCTTAGTGTAACTGATGAATTAGAAAGAGATAAGGTACTTGCAAAGCTGGTGGAAATGCAATTTGAAAGAAATGATTATGATTTTCATCGAGGAACATTTAGGGTTAGAGGTGATATAGTAGAGATAATTCCTGTTAATCAAGATAAAACCGGTTACCGAATTGAGTTTTTTGGTAACGAAATAGATAGAATTAGTGAAATAGATGTTTTAACAGGAGCTGTTATTACCAATAAGAAAACGATAAGTATATTTCCAGCTAGTCACTTTGTAGTTAGTGATGAAAAACTAAAAGCAGCAATTAAAAGAATAAAAAGTGAGCTTGCAGAACGATTAACCGAATTAAAAGCAGAAAATAAATTATTAGCAGCTGAAAGATTAGAGCAAAGAACTAATTATGATATTGAAATGCTAGAAGAAACAGGCTTTTGTCATGGAATTGAAAACTATTCTGCTCCTATGGCTGGTAGAAATAAAGGGGAGACTCCAACTACTTTAATGGATTTCTTTCCAGATGATTATTTACTAATGGTAGATGAGTCACATGTCACCCTACCACAAGTAAGAGGAATGTATAATGGAGATAGAGCTAGAAAAATGAATCTTGTTGATTATGGTTTTCGTTTACCCAGTGCCTTAGATAATAGACCATTAAAATATGAAGAGTTTGAAAAGAAAATTAATCAAGCTATTTATGTATCAGCTACTCCAGGAGATTATGAACTTTCTAAGACAAATGGTGAGTATGTAGAACAAATCATTAGACCTACTGGTTTACTAGATCCTACTATTGAAGTAAGAAGTCAAGAAGGCCAAATAGATAATTTAATAGAAGAAATAAGAATTCGTAAAGAAAAAAATGAAAGAGTATTAATTACAACCTTAACAATAAGAATGGCAGAAGAATTAACTAATTACTTAAAAGATGTTGATATAAAAGTAGCTTATCTTCATACTGAGATTAAAACCTTAGAAAGATTACAAATTATTCATGACTTAAGAGTAGGTAAATATGATGTAGTAGTTGGTATTAACCTTTTAAGAGAAGGTATAGATATTCCTGAAGTATCACTAATAGCAATTCTAGATGCTGATAAAGAAGGATTCTTACGAAGTGAAAGAAGTTTGATTCAAACTATAGGTCGTTGTGCTAGAAATAAAGACGGACATGTTATCATGTATGCAGATAAGATAACTGATAGTATGCAAAAAGCTATAGATGAAACAGCAAGAAGAAGAACTATACAAGATAAATATAATAAAGAGCATAAAATAGTACCTAAAACAATAATTAAAGAGATTAGAGAAGTAGTAAGTAATATAGATAATAAGACAAGTAGCAAGAAAGTTAAGAGATTAACTAAGCAAGAAAAATTAAATGAAATAGAAAGAATTGAAACGGAAATGATGAAAGCAGCTAAAGAGTTAGATTTTGAAAGAGCAATGGAATTAAGAAATATTTTATTTGAGATGAAAGTAGATAGTCAAAAATAATTATTAAAATTTATATTAGTGTGGTAAAATAAAAATATAGTGAGGTAATGAGATGAAAGATAGAATATTAGAAATACTAAAAAAATCGGAAAAAAGCTTAACTGTTTTTGAATTAGAAGAACAACTAGGTACTAGTAATTTAGAAGAACTTTTACATATCTTAAATGAAATGGAAGTAGAAACAAGTATATATCATACTAATAAAGATAAATATATGTTGTTTTCTGATAGTCATTTATTAAAAGGATATTTACATTCTAATAAAAAAGGCTTTGGTTTTGTTGATGTAGATTCTTTAAGTGATGATGTATATATAAGTGCTGATAATATGAATGGGGCACTTCATGGAGATTATGTTATTGTAGAATTAACATCTAAAAAAGACTTAGGTAGATTAGAAGGACGAATAATTAGAGTTTTAAAGCATGAAACTAATACATTTGTTGGTGAGATTAACTTCTTTAATAATGTTGGGAAAGTAAAACTAGATGAAGATAAAGTTAACTTAGAAATAATCGTTAAAAAAGAAAACTCTTTAAATGCTGTTGATGGACATAAAGTAGTTGTAGAAATTATTAAAAGAATTAGTAATCATCAAGCGGAAGGAAAAGTATTAAGAATAATAGGACATAAAAATGATCCAGGGGTTGATATTTTATCAATTGTAGAAAAGTATCATATAAATAGTAGTTTTCCAGAAGATGTAGTAGAAGAAGTTAAAACTTTACCTATGGAAGTAAGAGAAGAAGATTTAAAAGGAAGAAGAGATTTACGCGATAAAGTAATATTTACGATAGATGGTGATGATACTAGAGATATTGACGATGCTATTAGTATTGATAAAAAAGAAAATGGTAATTATGTTTTAGGGGTTCATATAGCTGATGTTTCTTATTACGTTAAAGAAGGTAGCCCACTAGATAAAGAAGCCATGGATAGAGGAACTTCAGTTTATCTTGTTGATAGAGTAATTCCCATGCTTCCTCATGAATTATCTAATGGTATTTGTTCACTAAATCCTAATGTTGATCGTTTAGCTATAAGTTGTGTAATGGAATATACTAATGAAGGTAAATTAGTTGATTATGATATCTTTGAAAGTGTTATTAAATCTAGAAAACAAATGACTTACAAGAAAGTTAATAGTATTTTAGAAAAGAATATTGTTCCAGAAGGTTATGAAGAATTTGCTGATGATTTAAGAGAAATGGAAGAGTTAGCAACTATTTTAAGAAAGGCTAAAACTAAAAGAGGTTATATAGACTTTGATGTAGATGAACCTAAAATATTAGTAGATGAAAATTGTAAACCAACTGATATAGTTTTAAGAGAAAGAGGTTTAGGAGAAAACTTAATTGAAGACTTTATGATAGCAGCTAATGAATGTGTAGCAACTCATATTTTCTATATGAATTTACCATTTATTTATCGTGTACATGAATATCCTAAGCAGGAAAGAATTCAAAACTTTTTAGCATTTGTTAGTAATTTAGGTTATCACGTAACTGGAAATATTAAAGATAATAAACCTACAACTGTTCAACATATTCTAAATTGTTTGAAAGATAAAAAAGAGTTTCCTATACTATCAAGCCTATTATTAAGAAGTATGCAAAAAGCTATCTATTTACCACAAAACTTAGGACATTATGGTCTAGCAAGTCCTTGCTATACGCATTTTACATCTCCTATTAGAAGATATCCTGATACAACAGTTCATAGACTATTAAGAACTTATTTATTTAATCACGATATGTCTTCTCAAACTCTTCATCATTGGGAGGAAAAACTAATCTTTGTAGCAGATCACTCATCTGCTATGGAAAGAGCTTCTATTGATTGTGAAAGAGAAGTAGAAGATATGAAAATGGCTGAATATATGGAAGAACATATTGGTGAAGAATATATAGGTATGATATCTTCTGTTATGAGTTTTGGGATGTTTGTCCAACTAGATAACTTAGTTGAAGGATTAGTACCACTTCGTTTATTAGATGACTATTTTATCTATGATGAAGAAAGAATGACTCTAACTGGTGAAAAATCAAATATAAGATATACTATTGGTGAAAGGGTAAAGATTAAAGTAGTAGCAGCTAATAAACAAGCTAAAACAATTGACTTTAAAATTATTAAAAAAATGTAGGTGATTACAATGCGTAGTAAGAAGAGAAAAAAAAGACGTAATTTAACTATTTTTGTAAAAGTAATAGTCATATTTTTCTTCCTTCTTACGGCCTTTTTCGTTTTTAAAAGTATCCCTAAAAAAGAAATAAAAGAGAATAAGAGTATCAAAAAAGTTTTAAAAAAAGAAACTAAAAAGGAAATGAAAGCTTCCTTGTTTATGGTAGGAGATGCTCTTATTCATAGTACTCTATATCAAGATGCTAAAACTAATGATAGTTATGACTTTAAACCAATGCTAGAAAGAATAAAACCTATAGCTTGTAAATATGACTTAGAGTACTATAATCAGGAGACTATACTAGGTGGTGAAGAATTAGGACTTTCTAACTATCCAAGATTTAATTCACCTTATGAAGTAGGAGATGCCTTTATGGATGCAGGCTTTAATCTTGTTTCTCTTGCTACTAATCATACTATGGATAAAGGAGAACAAGGTATTTTAAATTCTCTAGCATATTGGAATAAACAGAAAAATGTTTTAACTGCTGGTAGCTATAGTTCATTTGAAGATAGAGATAAAAAGGTAATTAAAGAAATAAATGGAATAAAGTATGCTTTTTTCTCTTACACAACTTGGACAAATGGTTTATCTACTCCAACTGGTAAAGAATATTTGAACAATGTCTATAGTGAAGAATTAGTCAAAGCTGATATAGAAAGAGTAAAAGAAGAAGCAGATGTTATAATAGTAGCCATGCACTGGGGAACAGAATACTCAACCGGAATAAGTGATACTCAAGTAGAAATAGCTAACTATTTAGCAAGTCTTGGGGTTGATATCATTATAGGAAGTCATCCGCATGTGGTAGAACCAATTGAGTTTATTGGAAAGACTATGGTAATATATTCATTAGGAAACTTTATCTCAGATCAAGTTGGAGTTGAACGTTTAACTGGTCTAATGGTAAGTGTAGATATTAAAAAAACTGTGGAAAAAGATAATACCACTATAAGTTTAGAGAATCAAGCAGCAGAATTAATATATACTTACTCTAATAGTTATCCACAGAAAAGAGATTTTAAAGTATATCCTTATAGTGAACTAAATGATAAATTGTTACCTGGATATAGAGACTACTATAATAAATATAAAAATATTGTCTTATCAAAAACAGATGTTGTTAAAATGAAAGACATATAGGAGGCATTATGGAAATACTAAATAGAAAAGCAAAACACGATTACTTTATAGA
>CAKOYC010000080.1 GCA_934130265.1 uncultured Bacilli bacterium | reverse complement strand
CTCATACATTTCCCATAGATATAGTCTATCATCTTTAATAACTATTCTCTCATCAACTAACAAACTATTATAAGCATCTTCTACTACTTTTTCACTAGTCTCTACTTTTAATACTCTAAATAAATAGGAATTAACCTCTTCTTTCGAAAAATAAGTATGACCATAAGTCATTGATAAAGTCTTAATTATATAAACAATAGCACCTGCTACTCTATTAGGTGAATCTTTCTGATACTTTGCCACAAAGATACTATCAACTCTTGGAAAGGATATCTCATCAATATCATAATAAATATTATATAAATTACCATCTAATACTTCATTTATTCTATCTTTATAGTAATGATATATCTTCATACTATCACTAGTACTAAACCCTAATTTATTAAGCATCAAAATATCTTCATAACTACCTTGATATTGTTTTAAAGCCTCTTTTAAAGTCTTAGCTTGTTTTTCACTAATACCAGGTATTAATAATAAATTACCAGTATCATTTAAAATAACATCAAATGTCTTTTCTTTAAAAACGGATACTAGTTTCTCTGCTGTTTTCTTACCTATTCCTTTAAATAAATTACTAGATAAAATATCAATCATAGCATCAGTCTCTTGTGGCATTATTCTATTGATAGACTTTACTTGAAACTGACTGCCATACTTTTCATGATTAGTTAAATTACCAGTCATTATATAAGTATCTATCTCATTAAGATCTGGTAAACTACCGGTAAAGGTTACTGTTTTATTAACTAAATCATCTATATCAGATTCCTTTACCTTTAAAAGTCCTACTGTATAACCATTTTGATCATTATGAAAAATAATTTTTGATAATTTACCTTTTATCTCTGACATTGTTCCTCCCTAGCAAGACAATTTGTACCATCAATCGCAATAACTTTTGCTTTAACAAATGTATTTTGTTCATGACTTCCTGCTACTTTTACAGCTAAATAGTTACCAGTATGACCAAAAGAGGCATCAGAATTATCTTTTTCGATTAGCACCTCTACCTCTTTACCAATAAACTTTTCTTGATAAGCTTTAGCTAGTTCATTAGATACTCTTAATAGTCTTCTTGCCCTATCTTTTTTGATATTACCATCAATTTGTTTCATACTAGCCGCTTTTGTCCCTGTTCTAACCGAATATGGAAAGACATGAATCTTAGAAAAGTTAAATTTCTTAGCATTATTAATTGTTTCTATAAAGTCACTTTCTTCTTCTAAAGGAAAACCTACTATTATATCAGTAGTAATAGATACATCTTTTCTTATACTTCTTAATTTATTAATTTTATCTTCAAAGTATAAAAGATCATATTTTCTATTCATTAATTTTAAGATTTTATCACTACCAGCTTGTAGGGGAATATGAAAGTGGTTCACAATATTTTCATTTTCTCTAATAATTTCCAATACTTCATCTGTTAATTCAGTAACTTCTATACTAGATATTCTAAGTCTTTTAAGTCCATCAAGTTTAACCAAATTTCTTAATAAAGTGGCAAAATTAGTATTAATATCCACCCCATAATTACCAGTATGAATACCAGTTAATACTATTTCTTGGTAACCTCTACTAAGTAGTGTTTTAACTTCACTTACCACAGTCTCTAATGGTTTAGAACAGCATTTTCCTCTAGCATAAGGAATTATACAGTAGCTACAAAAATTTTCACATCCATCTTGTACTTTAACAAAAGCTCTAGTTCTTCCTTCAAAGTTTTCTAAATACATATTTTCAAAGTGAGACTTATCATTTCCTTTAGCTACTATCTTACTTTTATTAGTAAAAAATTCATCTAATAAATTAACAAGTTCTCCCTTTCTTCTATTACCAATAGCAATATCAATATCAGAATCAATATTTTCTAAATTAGTCTCAATAAAACACCCCATAGCTACAATACAAGCATCAGGATTAGCTTTTCTAAAACGATGTATCATCTTTCTACTTTTAACATCAGCTTGATTAGTAACTGTACAAGTATTTATTATATAAACATCACATAAATCATCAAAAGAGGCTATCTGGTAGCCACTTTTCTTTAATTCTTGTTCAATATATTCACTTTCATAAGTATTAACTTTACATCCTAAAGTACAAATACCAACCTTCATATTATCACTTCTTTCGGTTTGTATGATTTATAGTATAATATAACTTTTTCTTACTAGCATTTCTTACTTTTGTTATATAAAAAGGATCAGTTATATTTTTTCTTTCTAAATCACTAGCAGTTGTCATTTCTGTCTTAACAAATTTCTCAAGAATAGGATTATTAATATCTACTACATCACCATCAATTCTACCTATTTCATAAGTACTAGGTATAGTAGTAGAAGCAGCATAATAGTCTTTATTAGCACCATAAAATAAATAATCATTAAGCATATCAAGAGTTAAAGGAACATCAAAAGATAAAGTACCCTTTTCTTTTTCAACAAATTCTCTAACCGCACTTTCATATACATAACGATATCTAAGAATTTCTCCAACAGGAGACTTCTGTTTTCTTACAATATAATATAATTGTTCAGCATCATCCATTCTTTGTTGAGCTTGATTCTTAGTCATAGAAAGGAAATCCTTAAACTCTAATATTTCATCACGAGATGAGATAATCTGGACCTTTTCTTTTCCTTCTATTAGAATAAAATCACTTGGCTTATATTCACTTAGTGTTTCATCATCAACAAGATTAATAGAAAAAGCCTTTGATAAGTATTCTATATCTTTTTTTTGTAAATAAACTGAATTTTCTTTTAAATTGTTTGAGATTTTCACAATATCCCTCCTAAAGTGTATATTATCATACCATATTTTAAATTAATTTGCTAGCTTAAATTAAGAATTAAGTTGATAACATCATTTTGTGTAACTTTACTGAATATTATTATTAGAAAAGCCACAGAAAGAAATGGTCCAAAGGGAATAACATGTTCTTTATTTTTTTGATACAAAAAAATAGATACTGGTAAAGCTATAAAACTACCTAGAAATATATTAATTATTCCTAATAATGGTTCTAAAACTAATCCTATTACAAATAATAACTTTACATCTCCCCCACCTAAACTTTCTCTTTTTAATAAAAAATCACCAAATTTCATTAGAAGATACATTACTCCAAAAAGAAATACTGCCCCCATTACCATTTTTAATCCACCAATAAAGCCATACTTAAAGAAGTTAAGTACTATAAATATTATAGAGAAAAAAGTTAATACTTCATCAGAAATAATTAGATAAGTTAAATCACTAGCAAATATTATCATGGTAAGAGAAATAGCTGCTAAAGCTATCAATAAATCAATAGAAAAAGAAAAAGAATAAAATGCTATCATAAACAAAATGCCAGTAAATAATTCAATAAAGAATGATAAAGGACTAATTTTATTCTTACAATATCTACACCTACCCTTTAAAGAAATAAATGATATAAGTGGTATCAAGTCTTTAGGATATAGTTCATGATGACAACTATCACAGTAACTTCTTCCTGTCACAAAGTTTTCTTCTCTTACTAATCTTAAACCAACAACACAAAAGAAAGAGCCCATAACTAGCCCTAAAAGGAAGAAAAATACTAAATAAATTAAATCCATTTTCATCACCTACTGAATTTTTGAATAGATATCAAACATTGGCATTACAACTGATAAAAGAATAACACCAACTATCAAAGCTAGAATAACAATCATCATTGGTTCCAACAAACTCTGTAACTGTTTTACTAAATTCTTATGTAATGTTTGATAATAGTTAGCTACTTTTTCCATCATCAATCCCAATTGACCAGTAGACTCTCCAGTGACAATCATCTCATAAGCAGCAACTGGAAAAGCCCAAGAGCCTTTAAATGATTCTGAAATATTAGCACCTTTATTTAAATTTATAATTGTTCTATTAATTAATTCTTTATAAACTTCATTATTAGTAATCTTAGCAAGTATTTCCATACTATCCGTAATAAAAACGCCATGATTTAATAAAGAAGCAAATGTTTTTGTAAAATTATAAACTTCATTATAAATAATTATTTTACTCATAACAGGTACATGCATCATAATTATCTGAACATTTTTACGAAAAGCTTGAACATGTTTATAAAAGAAAACAATACACCCAATAATAGCGACTATTGCAACTATTAATACTATATAATGGTTAGTTAAAAATTTACTAATATTCATTATTGTTTGAGTAAGAGCTGGTATATTAGCATCATTAGCACTATACATATCAACAAATTTAGGTACGATTGTAGTTAGAATAAAAATTACAACACAAACTGCTATTAATAAAACAATAACCGGATAAGTCATAGCAGAAATCATAGTCTTTCTAGTTTCTTCTTTAGAAGTATAATAGTCTGCCATATCATCTAACACTGATGTCAAATCACCAGTAAGTTCACTAGTCTTAACCATATTAACCAATAATTTAGGGAACTTATCTTGCTGTTTTTGCATTGCTACTGATAAATTTTCACCCTTTAACAACTCATAAACCATTTTTTGATAAACTTTTCTATGTTCTGGTTTTTCTGCTTGTTTTTCAAGTATTCTCACTGAATCTATTAAAGAAATACCAGCTTTAATATAAGTAGATAATTGAGTAAGCGTAAATGATAACTCTGCCGCTCCAAATTTACCACCTATATTAATATCTACATCATAAGTTTTTCGAGGGTTAACTTCAAGTATTTCATAGCCTTCATTTTTCAAAAATTCTCTAACATCATCTAGACTACTTCCTTCCATAGTACCAGAGAAAACTTTGCCATTAACACCTTTAGCTTTATATCTATATGAAAACAAAGGTTCTTCCTTAATAGTTTCTTCCTGTTTTTCTGTCATTAGTTTTTTAACTTCATCTTCTATTTCTTTACTATTACCTTTTTTTTCAGTTTTAACATTGAATAATGATAAAATAGCACTAAGTCCCTTAAACGAATATGAAAGAATAGTTTTTGGTAAAGAAAATATATAAACAACAACATGATAAACAAAAATAAATGGTTGCATAGCCTTCTCCATATTAACACCCTTCCTACTATTGTAATTATATCATTATTAGAATAATGACACAAGAAGAAACAATTAACATATATTAAAATAAGGGTGATGAAAATGTACAATCAGTATAATCCTTATCAAATTAGCACAGGTATAAAAAGAATAAATTGGGGTAACATTTTAAATAATACCCAGAAAACTCTAAACGTTATTAATCAGGCTATACCAATAATTTATCAAGTAAAACCGTTAGTAACAAATGCAAGAACACTATTTAGAATAGCAGATGC
>CAKOYC010000079.1 GCA_934130265.1 uncultured Bacilli bacterium | reverse complement strand
GGAATAATTTGTCTGGTAAGGGAGAAATTATTTAAAAACTTCCATAATTTTTATCTTGACATATTACCAGATGTCTTATATATTAAATCAAATACTTTCAAAAATTCTTCTACTTCTTCTTTAGTAGTCTTATATGATAAACTTACTCTAATTGATGATGATGCTTTTTGTTTATCTTTAGTTAAGGCATATACTAGTTTAGATGGTGTTGTGATGGGACAACATGAGGTTTTAGCAGAAAAAATGATATTATGTTCTTCAAACTTATCTAAGATAGTAAGAGCTTTTTCTCCTATAAGACTAAAGTTGATGATAGATGGTAATGAGTTTTCTCTACTGTTGATAGAAACATTTTTATATTCACTTAGATGTGATTTAATCATATCACCTAATTCTTTTAGATAGTTATATCTTGCTTCTTGATTAGTAAGTGCTATCTCTAAAGCTTTTTCTAATGCTAAGACATTGGCAAGTGATGGAGTTCCTGCTCGATAAATAGTTGTAGATTTACCACCTTCTATTAATGGAGTTAATCTAACATTTTTCTTTTTTACTAAGATACCAAAGTTATCTAAGCCATGAAACTTATGAGGATTTATAGTGATAAGGTCTACATTACTATAATCGATTGCTACCTTTCCAATAGACTGAGTAGCATCAGTATGAAAGTGACAGTTAGGATAATCTTTTAAAATAGTTGCTATTTCTTCTATCGGTTGTCTAAGAGCTAGTTCACTATCTACTGAGGTAACACTTACTAAAATAGTATCATCTCTTAGCATATTCTTTAAAGATTCTATATCTACTATACCTTTATCAGTTACAGGAATAACTTCAACTTCAAAACCAAGACGTTCTAAACTAACTACTGAGCTAGTAATAGAATTATGTTCTAAACTACTAATCAAGATATGCTTACCATAGTTTTTATAACTAAGACATAGTCCTTTAATTGCTAAGTTATTAGATTCAGTTGCACCTGAGGTATAAATAATCTCATCTTTTAACACTTTAAGCATATTAGCAATTCTTAAAGTACTATCACTTATCATTTTATTTTCTTCTCTTCCTAGTTTATGAATTGAATTTGGATTAGCATAATACTTTTTAGTTGTATTATAAAAGATATCTAATACTTCATCTTCTACAAAACTAGCTGCTACATTGTCTAAATAAATCAAGTATACCATCCCCTTCTTAAAGTCTATCTTATTATAAAGAGATTAATTTTCACTGTCAACATTGTTTTCTTCATATTTTTTATTCTGTTCTTCTGCAAAGAGTTTAGCCATTGTTTCACTATTTCTTGTTAATCTTTTTATAGTTAATTCTTCTGCTTTATTATTAGCAAGTCTTAAGTTTCTATCACTAGAGATTAGTGCATCTTTTGTCTTTTGTAGATGATCAATTGTTTTATCTATTTCTTCTATTGCTTTACTAAACTTTTCGGATGCTATGCGATAGTTTTTAGCAAAACCACTCTTAAAGGCATTCATATTCTCTTCAAAGTGAGATATATCAATATTTTGATTTTGTAAAACAAGCATTTCCTTTTTATATTCTAAAGCATTAAGAGCTGCTCCTCTAATTAAGGTTATTAAAGGAATAAAAAACTGTGGTCTAATAACATACATCTTAGGATAACGATAAGAAACATCTACTATTCCTGTATTATAATAATCATTATCAATTTCAAGTAAGGATACAAGTACAGCGTATTCACATTTTTTCTCTTTTCTATCTTTATCTAGTTCTTTAAAGAAGTCTTCATTCTTATGTTTAGTAGCTGTCATATCTGCTTCATTTTTCATCTCAAACATGATAGATACAATTTCTGTTTTCTCATCATCATAGTCTCTAAAGATAAAGTCACCTTTAGACCCGGTTCTTGCATCATTATCTTTTTCAAAGTAAGCATTAGGAAATAATGGCCTTAAGGTATTAAACTCATTATTACAATGTACTTCTAGACTTTCTCCTATCATCTTAGTTGATTGTCTTGCTTTCATATCTTTATAGTAAGCAATCATCTCATCTTTATCTTTTAGTTTATTTTCATACACATCTTTGATATTTTTTTCTTTTAAGGCATACTCTTTACTATCTAATTCTAACTGACTTTTCAAACTAGAAATATTCTTATCTTTTTCATTTTCTAGTTCTTTAATCTTAATATTTAACTTTGCTATTTCTTCTTTATATTCATTAGCTGTTTTAATCTTAGTATTTTCAACCAAACTATCTTCTAGTTGTTTTTTACTCTTTAATTCCTCATTTAGTTTTGTTATCTCTAAATCTTTTTCTTTTAGCATCGTACTTAATTTCTTTTCAAGTTCATTCTCAGCTAGCTTTATTGCTTGGTTCTTATCCTTTTCATATTGTTCTTGTCTTGTCGCTATCTCATTTTTAAATTCACTATCTCTTACTTGCTTTACGATAGAGTCATATTGTTTCTCATCAATTTTAAAAACAGTTCCACAATTAGGACATTTTATTTCATTCATAGTTTTACACCTTTCTATTTAGTTTTTTCTTTAAGATTTTTAAATTTAGATTTAAAAGTATCTACATAATCTTTATTAATAATAATTTTATTATCTTCTTCTTGTTTTTCTTCTACTGGAGTTGGATTGCAACCTCCTTTTTCTATTCCAATCTTATTTATATGGAACTTAGTACCACAGTTTTGGCATACTAAGTATTCACCTTCTTGAATGAAGTAAGCTTTAGGAGATGGATTACAAACCTGACAAGTATTAAATGCTATTCTTACCTTATTATCTGTTCCCCTTACTAAGATAAACTGAATGATAATACCATCATCGTCATAATTTACAAAGGTAGCTGTACTTGTTATTTTACTAGTATCTAAAATAATATTATTATCTTCATTAGCTTTTACTGTTATATATTTATTTTCTACTTGTTTCTTTGTTTCCTTAGTTTTAGTACTACAACCATTAACAGTTAAAACTAGGATTAAGATAAGAATAAGATAACTAATTTTCTTCATTACTTACTCCTTCATATTTGTATCCTAAAGAGTTGATAGTATCTTCTACTGCTTTGATATTTAATTCTTTAATACTTAAAATAGTAACACTATTATTCTTAAGATTTACTTTTACTTTTCTTATATCATCTAAACTTTCTAGAGCTTTAGTTACTTTATCAGCACAGTGGTTACAACTCATTCCTTCTACTTTAATTATAGTTTTAATCTTCTTATTAAACATTTTCTTATTTCCATTCTAATTTTATTTTTCTAAGTCTTAGAGCATTGATTACAACCGTTAGACTACTTAAAGTCATAGCCAAAGAAGCAATCATCGGATTCATTATAATATTAAATTTAGCAAATAGTCCTATAGCAATTGGTATCATTAAGATATTGTAAAAGAAGGAGAAGAAAAGATTTTGTTTTATATTTCTAATAGTTTTCTTACTTATGATAAATAGATTAAGAATACTTTCTAAGTTATCATTCATTAAGATAATATCACTAGAATTGTTAGCTATATCAGTACCACTTGCAATTGCTACACCAATAGTAGCAGTAGCAAGACTTGGAGCATCATTTATCCCATCTCCTACCATCATTACTTTTCTATTTTCTTTTAATAGCTCTTTTATAACGTTTGTTTTCTCTTTAGGAAGAAGTGATGCTTTTACTTCATCAAGTGCTAAATCTTTACTAATAATGTTAGCTGTTTCTTTATTATCACCAGTTAACATTAAGACTTTTTTATTACTTTTCTTTAACTTTTTAATAACTTCTTTAGCATTACTTCTTAGCGTATCTTTAACTCCTATTAAAGCGATTACTTTTCTCTCTTCTACTACATAAATAACACTATTACCCTCTCTTACTAGTCTATTAAAGTCTAGTGAATGAATATCATAAATCATTAATTGGTCTACTAACTTATCATTTCCTAGATAGTATTTCTTATCATTAATAGTACCACTTACTCCTAGTCCTGCTATATTATTAAATTTAGTTACAGTAAGATCTGATTTACCCTTAAAAGCTTTAGCGATAGGATGAGTTGATTTATTCTCTAAACTTGTTACTAATTCTAATATTTTCTTATCAGGATAATCACTATAATTATAAATAGTTGATACTTGTAAATTACCATAAGTTAGAGTTCCTGTTTTATCAAAGACAATAGTATCAATACTGTTAAGGAATTCTAATGATTCACTATTTTTTATTAATAAGCCTTTCTTAGCACAGAATCCTTCACTAACAATAACAGCTAAAGGGGTAGCAAGACCTAAAGAACAAGGACAAGCTACTACTAAGACAGTTACAAATCTAGTTAAAGCTATATCTAAATTATTTGTTAATAGATTAAAAATTAAGGTTAGAAAAGCGATAAGCAGAATACTTGGTACAAAGATAGAACTTACTTTATCTGCTACTTTAGCAATAGCTGGTTTAGTATTAGTAGCTTCTACTACTAGTCTTACTATTTCGGAGATAGTTGAATCTTTACCAATATTAATCGCTTCATAAGTTATATAACCATTAGTATTAATACTACCTGCTATTACTTTATCACCTATTTTTTTCTTGATTAGTTTACTCTCTCCAGTTATAAAAGCTTCATCAAAGTAAGCACTTCCACTGATAATATTACCATCGACTGCTATTTTCTCACCTGGTTTACAAATTAAAGTATCGTGTTTTTTAACTTCATCAATACTAATTTCTTTTTCCCCTTCCCTAGTTTTTAGTAAAGCTTTAGTTGGAGTTACTTGAACTAATTCTTTAATAGCTTCCTTCGTTTTAGATTTACTTTTAGTATCAATAAATCTTCCTAGTTTGACAAAGTAGATAACAATACAAAATGATTCATAGTAAAGACTTTCTACATAACTTGTTTGTCCTTTTATTATCATGATGGTATTAAAGATGCTATAAATAAGACTTGCTAAAACACCAATAGACACTAAAGTATCCATATTAGGGGATTTATGAACAAGATTTAAATAACCACTTTTTAGAATATCTTTTCCATAGTAAAGATAAGGAAGAGATAGTATTAGTAAAGTAATAGCATAGTTAACGGAATACTTTTCCATATTAAGTAATGGTATAACAGGAAACCCTACCATGTGTGACATAGAAATATAAAGTATTAAAATAGAAAGGATAGTATAAAAGGCAAATAATCTTTTATTAAGTTTCTCTTTCTTAAAGACCTTTTCTTCTGAATAAATACCCAAACTTTTATAACCTGCTTCTTCAATAAATCTTTCTAAATCGTTTAAAGATAGTGTCTCATCATACATAATAGTAGCAGTTGCTAAGACAAGGTTAACTGAAGCAT
>CAKOYC010000078.1 GCA_934130265.1 uncultured Bacilli bacterium | reverse complement strand
TCTTTCATTACTTTCTTAAGTATTTTTTCATTTTCCAAGATAGCAGTAAGTGAGGCGATTATCTTTTCTAAAACAGCACATCTTTCTTCTAGTTCTACTACATCAGTATTAGTTAAACGATATAGTTGTAATGTTACAATAGCTTCTGCTTGTTCATAACTAAAAGCATATTCTTTTACAAGGTTTTCTTTAGCATCACTTTTATTTTTACTTGCTCTAATAGTTTTAATAACTTCATCTAAAATAGATAAACATTTCTTTAAACCATCTAAGATATGAAGTTCTTTCTTAGCATGAGCTAAATCAAACTCACTTCTTCTTCTAACAACTTCTTGTTGATGCTCAATAAAAGCTTTTAGAGCATTCTTAAGTCCTAATAGTTTAGGTCTTTTCTTAACAATTGCTACCATATTGAAATTATAACTTATCTGCATATCGGTATTTTTTAATAAGAAGTTTACTAAGAATTCTTTATTAACACCTTTCTTTAAGTCAATAACAATTCTAATATCTTGAGCGGATTCATCTCTTACTTCTACTATTCCATCTATTTTTTTATCTAGTCTTATGTCATCTATTTTCTTAACTAGCAAGGCTTTATTAACTTCATAAGGAATTTCTGTAATTACTAAAGATGTTTTACCATTCTTCTCTTCAAACTCATATTTACTTTTAATTATTATTTTACCTTTACCTGTTTGATAAGCATCAAGTAATCCTTTTTTTCCTTCAATGATAGCACCAGTTGGAAAGTCAGGTCCTTTAACAAAGTTCATTAACTCATCAAGGGTTGCTTCACTATTATCTATTAAGTAAATAGCAGCATCTATTACTTCTCCTAAGTTATGAGGTGGTATATTAGTAGCATATCCAGCAGAAATACCTTGTGTTCCATAAACAAGAAGAGCAGGAAATCTAGCTGGTAAAACAGTAGGTTCTTTTAAACTATCATCAAAGTTAGGAGCAAACTCTACAGTATCTCTATTAATATCTCTTAACATTTCATTACTAATCTTAGAAAGTCTTGCTTCTGTATAACGATAAGCTGCTGGGCTATCACCATCGATAGAACCATTATTACCATGCATATCAATATAAGGATATCTACTCTTCCACTCTTGACTCATTCTAACCATGGCTTCATAAATAGAACTATCACCATGTGGATGGTAATTACCAATAACATCTCCTACTGTCTTAGCACTTTTCCTATAAGGTCTATCATAGGTATTTTTTTCTTTATACATAGAATATAGAATACGTCTTTGAACCGGTTTTAATCCATCTCTGACATCTGGAATTGCTCTATCTTGAATAATATATTTTGAATAGCTTCCAAACCTTTCCCCCATAATATCTTCAAGGGTATATTCCCTAATTTTCTCAATAATTTCTTTTGTTTTTTCCATTTATATCACCTACATCTTCTTATCTTGTTTCTTATCTAAAATACCTGCTGTATCATAACCCCATACTTCTTTTAATGATGCTAACTTACTATCTATTTTAGGTAAAGATAAATCATTAGTTACTACTTCTAATCTTTCTAAACCTTTAGTTGATACTAAATTAGGACATCTTACATCCCCTACTACATATTTAGGAAGAGAAATATTAAGTTTTTCATTAGTTTCACTAATATCACCATAGTAACAAATAGTATTATCTTTAATACCCTCTTCCGTAATTGCTACTTCATCTTCTTGACAATCAAAGTAGTAAGCTAAATCTTTTTGCATATTTCTCTTAGCTTTTAACTTTTCTATTCTCTCATCTTTAGCATAACCAAAGAAACCAATCTTTTCTTTTATCTCATAAAGAAACTCTATATCACTTTTACTATAGTTTTCTTTCTCCGTCAAGTAAGTTAGTCGTCTTATATTAGTTAAAATTCTATTTACCTTTTCATTATAATTATAACTAAGTAGTTTACGCTCTAATATATCTTCCATAAATGGTTCAATATTTTGACTATGTCCTATTCCTCTTACTTCTTTAATATTTTTATTACTACTAACAATAGCTAATCTTGGAATAGTTGGTTTTTTCTCTTCATCATAAGAATAGTAAATATCAATAACACCATTTTCTAATATTTCTTTAGCATCTTTTCTATTTTCAATACACCATAAAGTACCTTTTCCAATGATATCACTTCTTAATCTTATTCTATCACTTACACCTTCATAGTGAATCCACTCACCATTAGTAGTCTTACTTCTTTTAAGTATTTCTTCTCTTTTCATTGAAAAGTAGTAAGCATAAAGTCTAGCAAAACTTTCACTTGTAATAGCATCATCTATTAGTTCTTGATCATTTGTCTTAATAAGTGTTTTTACTTTATCAATTACATCTAGTGTTATTACAGGATCAAACATGGGAAAAGGACTAGTTGTATGCTTTGTTCTTCTTGAAAAAGCTTTTCTATCATCGTTATAGTTACCCATCGAAGTAATTCCTTTAAATATCCATAACTTTACCCACATTTCTTCATCTTCTAAACTACCAAGAAAATCTATCCAAGTATCAAGTGAATCTTTACTAGCTGTTATTGTGTTATATATTACTTTATCACGAGAAGTAGTGGAAGAAATCTTTTTAGCTATATAATCTTCTTTAATATCTTCTTCTTTAATGACATATTTACTGTGACATAAGCTTTTAAATAAATTCCAGTCATGTTCTTTCAAATGAGCTTTATTAACTACTCTATCAAGGCGGGCTAAGTATTTATTTATTTTAGTAATTGGACTATCACTTTTATCTGCTGTATGCATAACTATATCTGATATATGTAAATCTTTATATAGTTCATTTAAAAATTCTTCGCCACTATCATACATTATTAATCACCTAAATCTTATAATCATCTTCTAAGGAGAATTCAACGTTTTCTTCAATCCACTCTTTACGAGGTGGTACATCATCTCCCATTAATATTGATACCCGTTTCTCTGCTAATTGAGCATCTTCTATTTTTACTCTAATTAAAGTTCTAGTACCTGGTTTCATTGTAGTTTCACATAACTGGTCGGCATTCATTTCACCTAGTCCTTTATATCTTTGAACTTCACATTTCTTATCTTTGGTTTTCTCTTGCATTTCTTGAATTGTATAAGCATATTCAATATTTTTACCACTTTGAATCTTAAATAGTGGTGGCAAAGCGACATAAAGTCTACCATCTTCTATTAATGGTTTCATATAGCGATAGAAGAATGTTAGTAATAAACACTGAATATGACCACCATCTTCATCAGCATCGCTCATGATTATTACTTTGTTATATTCACAATCATTTATATCGAAGTTAGAACCATATCCAGCACCAATAGTATAAATCATGGTATTTATCTCTTCATTCTTTAAAATATCACTCTCTTTAGTCTTTTCCGTATTTAAAACTTTTCCTCGTAAAGGTAAAATTGCTTGATAACGTCTATCTCTTCCTTGTTTAGCACTACCTCCTGCTGAATCTCCTTCTACTAAGAATAATTCTTTTTTAGTCTTATCTCTACTTTGGGCTGGAGAAAGCTTACCTGATAATGCTCTTTCTTTTGATACTTTAGTCTTTCCTTTTCTTGCTTCTTCTCTTGCTTTTCTAGCTGCTTCTCTTGCTGTTTTACTCTTTAAGGATTTATTAATTATATCAGTAGCTACCATTTTATTTTCTTCTAGGAAGAACTGTAATTTCTCAGTAACTAAAGCATCTACAGCTGTTCTTGCTTGAGGAGTTCCTAACTTTCCTTTAGTCTGTCCTTCAAACTGTAATAGTTCTTCTGGTATTTTTAAACTGATAATAGCAGTAAGTCCTTCTCTTACATCGCTTCCTTCAAAGGCTTTTTCTTTTCCTTTGATAAAACCATTATTTCTAGCATAGTCATTAAAGACACGAGTTAAGGCTGTTTTAAACCCAACTTCGTGACTACCACCATCACTAGTTTTTACATTATTTACAAAAGAGACAATATTTTCTTGATAAGTATCTGTATACTGCATAGCAATATCTATTTCCATTTTGTCTTTAATACCTTCAAAAACTAATGTTTTATGAAGAGTTGATTTACCTTCATTTAGATAATCAACAAACTCTTCTAATCCTTTTTCATAATGAAAAGTAGCATGTCGATCATCTTCTAAGTCATTAACTTCTATTGTTAATCCTTTTAAAAGGAAAGCAGATTCTTGCATTCTTTCACATATAGTAGTAAAGGAGAAGTTTATAGTTGAAAAAATTGTATCATCTGGTAAGAATCTAACCATAGTACCTGTCTTATTACTAGTACCTATCTTTTTTAACGGTTGTGCTACTTTTCCCCCATCTTCAAATCTAATAAAGTAAACACCTTTATCACGTTCAATAGTAACTTCCATCCATTTAGATAAAGCATTAACAACACTTCCACCAACACCATGAAGTCCTCCTGATACTTTATAACCAGACTCTTCAAACTTACCACCAGCATGTAAAACAGTGTAAATAACTTCCGGAGTAGGTTTTCCTGATGAGTGCATTCCAACAGGTACACCTCGTCCTTCATCTTTAACACTTATACTTTTATCTTCATGAATAGTTATTACTATTTTTTTACCATAACCATTAATCGCTTCATCTATTGCATTATCAACTATTTCCCATACTAAATGGTGAAGTCCTTTTTTATCAGTTGATCCAATATACATACCAGGTCTTTTACGAACCGCTTCTAGTCCTTCTAGTATTTTAATTGAGTCATCATTATATATTGTTGCCATAAACTTTCCTCCTACTTACTAAAAAAAAGAGCATCTCATCTCTCGTTCCCTTTAATTCTTTCGTATTAATTTTACCAAAAATAAAGCATTAGTGCAAACGTTTCTTAAACTTTTTTAACTTATTATAGACAGAAAATAACATAATTGTTAAAATTAATTAAAAGGAGATGCCAATGAAAAAATTTATTGTACTAATTATACTTTTAGGTCTTTTTATAGGTAGTTATTTTTATCAAGATGATATATATGAGTTTTATGAAGAGAATTTTGTAAGAGAAGATGTTTCTTTAACAGAATCTAATGACTATACAAGAGATTACAGCTTTTCTTATGTAGCATTAACTAATAACTTCTCACCAGAAACAGAAGATGAAGTTAGAAATTTATATTATACAGTTTTAAATTCTGGAGTAGAAAGTTTTACCTTTTATTGTAAGAAAGATACTAGTTGTTTAGATAATGTAAAAGCTTTAGCAGATGATCAAAAAACTTTATCTACTATCAACAACTTTGTTCATCCTTTTAACAGTTTCAAAAGAATAACTACTAATTATGATGATGCTAGAAAAGTTACTATCAATATTGAACATAATTATAATGATAATGTTAAAATTTTTGTATTAAATAAAGTTAGAGAAATTGAGTCTATGATATGGAATGATTCGATGAGTCTAGAAGATAAGATAAAAGC
>CAKOYC010000077.1 GCA_934130265.1 uncultured Bacilli bacterium | reverse complement strand
CACTAGTTACTTCTTCCACCAGATTTTGAATATCTAATTGTACGTCCGCTGCAGATGAACCAACCTCATTTCTCCCCGTAACATAATCGTGTTTTTTATATTCTCCTGGTCTTTCATCATTAACCAAGTATCTTCTTTCATCATAAGTTCCTTTTGTAAGCAATTTATGTATCTTTTTAATAAATTCTTCACTTATTTGTTCTTTAGCTATAATTTTATCTATTAAAAATTCAAAACAATGCTTCTGATTAGTAATCTCATAAAGAGTTCTTAAATCACCAGTAAAATTTATTACTTTACCATTTTCAAATATTTCTCTTGTATCGTGATATGTAATTTCAGAGTTTTCTATTTTTCCTGAATTATATGCAAAAAGAATACTAAAACTGTCTAAGACTGTTTTTAGTTTTTCTGTACTATCAATTTTCCTTTTTTGCCAGTATTCTATAACTTCTTTATATGTATATTTTGGTAATTTCATAGAATCATCCCTCTCATTTGCTAGTGATTAGTATATCACAATTATACTAGAAACTATGGATTAATTTGATTAAGTCTAATTAAATTAATAGATGGTCTATCAAACAATCTAAAGTCATACACATTAATACCTACTCCACTACTAATATAGAATTTAGTGTTATTTATATCGTAATAACCATTCTTATATTTTTTAGCACCACTTCTTGTAGTAAGTGAACCAATTAGTGGTAGTCTTACCTCTCCTAAGTGAGAGTGTCCAGCAAAAGCAAGATCAACACTATGTCTTGTTAGAATATCATCTATAGAATCAGGTTTATGCATCATCAAAATAGAATAAATATTATCATTTTTCAACTCACTATTATAGTAACCTAATAATGTATCTAAGTTTTCATTATCACTATTTAATCCCATTAACAAAATAGCATCTTCCTTTTGATATATTAAATCATAACTATTATCTAAAATAGTAAAACCAACATCTTTTAAAATAAGAGATGACTCTTCAGTATCATTTTCTCCTAAAACTGCATATTTTAGACTACTAGCTGATAACTTTTTTAATTCCTTTATCAATTTTTCTCTTTCTTCAGTAGTTAATTCTTTACCATCTAATAAATCTCCGGTAAAAAGTAATAAGTCTGGTTTACTCCTATTTATTAATTTAACAGTTTCACTAACCAGCTCATCTCTAGTATTATGTAAATCTGAGAAACTAACTATTTTATAGCCATGAAATGATTTGGTTATTTTACTACTTTCTACTTTTTCTTCCTTAACAATCATTTTAGTAGTAGCTATTTCTGTTACATATAAAATAAAGAAAAAGGAAGCTACTAGAATGATTATAATTAATAAAACAATTCTTTTGACGACTTTTACTTGTTGCTCTTTCTCTTCATCTTTAATTATTTCTAATTGTTTATCTTTATTTAATTCGCTTCTTTTTTTCACACTAACCATACCCTTTACTAAACTATATCAAAGACTATTATTCTCTAAATTATCTATAACCATTTTAACAGTATTATCAAAATTAGTAAAGTCACTATGATACCAAGTAACTGGTAATTGATTATTAAAGAAAGTATACTGTCTTTTAGCATAGTGTCTAGAGTTTTGTTTTATCTTATCTATTACCTCATCAAGAGTTATTTCTTTATTAAAGTATGAAATAAATTCTTTATAACCAATAGCAGTCTTTAAAGCTTTAGAGGTAGCAAATGATTCTCTTAAAGAATTAACTTCATCTACTAGACCATTTTCTAACATTATATCAACTCTTTTATTAATTCTGTCGTACAAAGTCTCCCTATCAGTAGTAAGTCCTATTATTTTAGCATCATATAAGAGTTTATTCCCATTATTATCTATATCTATATTATTTTCTAATTTTTTTAGTTCTCTTACTAGTCTTCTTCGATTATTTTTATCTTTTGGTACATAGTTATATTTACTTATCCTTTTTAATAACTCTTCAGTAGATAAATCATCATAATCAGTAGAGTCTTCCTCTTTACTAAAACGATAATCATATAAAGTAGCTTTTAAGTATAACCCTGTCCCTCCTACCATGATGATATTTTTCTTTTCTTTTAGTAATTTGTCAATTAGATTTCTAGCATCTTTTTGATAATCATAAACAGTATAGTTAGTATTAACATCAACATAGGATAGCAAGTGATGAACTACTCCGTCCATCTCTTCCTTAGTAACTTTAGCAGTACCAATATCCATTTTTTCATAGACTTGCATCGCATCAAAATTAATTATTTCAGCATTATAGTGTTTGGCAAGGCTTATACTAAGAGCCGTCTTACCAATACCAGTTGGTCCCACAATTGCAATTATCATAATACTTAATCCTTTCTAATTCATTACTCGTTTAAACATCTTCTCAAGTTCATAGTTACTATAAGTAATAATAGTTGGTCTACCATGAGGACAAGTGAAAGGATTTTCACAAGTTCTAATAGTTTCTAATAAATAATCAGCTTCTTCAAGTGATATGTAGTCATTTGCTTTAATACTTAAACGACAAGCTAGTGTAGTAGCCGTTTTCTCAATAAACTTTTCTTTAGAAAATGTTCCTTTCTCAAGTAAGATAGATATAATCTTTTCAATAGAGTCTTTTTCTCTTCCTTTATAAATGAATGTTGGATGACGTCTTACTAAAAAGGTATGATCACCAAACTCTTCTAGGTAAACACCAATACTTTTTAAAACATCTAAGTATTCTTTTATTTTTAAAAACTCATCTTTTGGATACTCTAATTTTATTGGTACTAATAAATCAGTAGTATCTTTATTTTCTTTACTTAATTCTTTCATAAACTTCTCATAGTTAATTCTCTCTGCTATCGCATGTTGATCGATTAAGTACATTCCTTCTTCATTTTCGGCTACTATAAAAGTCTTATGAATAATTCCTAAAGGATGCATCTTTTTAATCCGATATTCTTCATGAGGTATTTCATCTTTTATAGATTGTTCACTATCTGCTTGAAAATCGAAAGTAACTTCTTCTACTTCTTTTTCTATTTTTATATCATTATCATCATCAAAAATGCTTTTAGGTTTCTCTAGAGGAAGTGAGTCTTCTACCTCATAAATAGTTTCGATATTTCTAACACTAGCATGTGGTATTAATAATATTTCTTTTAGTTTCTTTTCAATCAAACTAGTAACTAGACTTAATAGTTCATCTAACTTAGAAAACTTTATATCCATCTTTTGAGGATGAATATTTATATCTACTAATATTGGATCTACAGTAATATTAATAACAATAACTGGGTATTTGTCTTTAGGTATATAAGTATGATAAGTATCAAGTATTGCTCTATTTAAAGCTTGATTTTTTATAACTCGACCATTAACAAGTGTAGTCATAACATTTCTTGATGTTTTAGCAACTTCTGGATAAGAGACATAACCACTAATTACATAGTCGTCGTTCTCACCATCTATCTCTATCATCTTTTTAGCCACATCTATTCCATATACTGCATAAATTACTTTTAATAAGTTGCCATCTCCTGTTGTATTAAGTAGTTCTTTATCATTATTTTCTAGAATAAATTTTATATTTGGATATGATAAAGCCATCTTATTCATATAGTCAATTATTAAAGCTAGCTCTGTTGATAAGCTTTTTAAGTATTTTAATCTAACAGGAGTATTATAAAATAAATTTTTAACTGTAATAGTAGTACCTTTTTCTAAAGGATATCTTTCCTTCTTAACTAACACTCCTCCTTCTAAGTAAAGATAGGTACCAACATCATTGGTACTAGTTCTTAACTCTACTTTAGAAACTGAAGCAATAGAGGGAAGTGCTTCTCCCCTGAAACCTAGTGATGCAATATGAAACAAATCATTTAAACTCTTTAATTTACTAGTAGCATGTCTTGAAAATGCTAAAGTAGCATCATCTTCATCCATACCTACTCCATCATCTGCTACGGTTATTTCAAGAATACCAGAGTCTTTTAATGATACTCTTATTTTACTACTTTTAGCATCAATACTATTTTCAACTAACTCTTTAACAACATTTAAGCATCTCTCTACTACTTCTCCTGCTGCTATTTTATTAGCTAAGTCCTCATTCATCACTTGTATTTTACTCATTTTTTCACCCCCTAATTATAATTAATTGTTCTGCAGTTACCAGCATAATCGCAAGCTTTATAATACAATCTTGAAGTATCAGTACATATATTTTCAGTAATTCCAGTATATCTTTTATTTACTATATTACTGGTACCCGTGCTAGTATTTCCATATCTACAGGTAATACTTTTTAAACCAGAAGCACTATCGTTAGAAGATTCATCTATAATACTTAAATCATAACGATATTTAAATAAGTGATCAGGGTCCTTTTTACACAAACTACCTCTATAATTTCTTGCTAATTTTACGTGTATCCTAGGAGCAATCTTATCAACATAAGTATTAATATCAGTACTTGAACAAATGCCAGTATTACCTGCTTTATCTGTTATATAAGCATTTTTCGTCGTATATACCTTAGTTGAAGTTGTAATTGGGATTGTTAAACTAGGAACAGAACAGCCACTTAAATTATCAATACATCTTCTAGTAAGTGTTATATTATGATTAGTCCATTTTTTATTAGCACCAGTATATTGACATTTAGGTGCAGTGTAATCAATATTAATAGATATGCTACAATTTACTTTTTCATTAGTAAATGAATCTTTGGCAAAGCCAGAAACAATATGTCTTCCTTCACCAGTAACTCTTCCTTCCAACATATTATTGGTATTAACCACTCCACCAGTCACTCCATATGATGAATAAGATCCTATTGGATTAAGTTTATAAGAGACACTATTAGATTTAAACCAATTAGAATTTCCTCTTGTTCCACCTGTTATGCTGATGGAACAAGAAGAGTTAGTACAAGTTTTACTAACATATTTTCCACAGGAAATACATGGCCTATACTCAAGGTTCATATTAAAACCAACATCACTTTTTCTCTTTACTACGACAAAACTATTATCATCACAAGTTTCATTCCTATTTTTGGGATTTTTCATACTTTCCAAATATCCTTCATCAATTAAAGTCTTGACACTTACCTTTGTTCCTACTTGATTATTTTTTTCTGGAAGTAAACCAGTGTGATCCAAGAAATAATTTGTAGCAGCCCCTTCTAAAGCTTTTTCATAATCTTTATAAACATTTTCTCTTGTTTTATCAACATATTTTGTATATGAAACTACAGCAAGAACTGTTAAAATACCTAACAATGTTATTGTAGCCATTAATTCAATCATTGTAAAACCCTTTTTATTCATTATTCTTCCTCATTTCTTAATACATTATATAAATTTTCTGCCACATCTTTTGGTAATATTTCTTCCAAAGATGCAAGTGGTGCTTCTTTTATTTTTTTAAGCGATCCATATTTCTTAAGTAATTCTTTCTTTCTAACTTCACCAATACCCTCTAC
>CAKOYC010000076.1 GCA_934130265.1 uncultured Bacilli bacterium | reverse complement strand
GGAGTTGGCTTATTATGTTTGATAGGATTGTTTATATAGGTGATCAAGGAGCACAAATAAAATTAAAAGATAAAGAACATCTTGCTATGAATTTGATGAATTTGCATCTTGTTATTGAAGATGAAAATAAAAAAATATTAGCAGAGGTAGATGACTTACAAGATGATATTGTAAAGGTACGTTTTTTAGGTGAGATAGTAAATGGTAAATTAGTAGGTGGTGTTTTAAGAAAACCTAAGATTGATGCCAGTATTAGAGTAATTGAACAGAATGAAATACCAATGATAGTAGGTCGTGATGAAGCTGGGTATATGTTACTTGGAGTTAGTCCATTTTATAATGACCATCCAGTATACTTAGATGTTAATAACTTCTTTAGTAATCACTTTGCTATATTTGGTAATAGTGGTAGTGGTAAGAGTTGTGGTATCTCTAGAATTATCCAAAATATGTTTATGGATAAGAGATTATTTCCTTATAAATCTAATATCTTAATTTTTGATGCATCAGGAGAATATTATAATGCTTTTAAAGATTTAAATAGAATAGATAGTAGTTATCACTATAGATTTCTTACTACTAATGAAACTGATGGAATAGGTGAACCATTAAGACTTCCAATATTCTTACTTAATGAGACTGATATAGCTTTACTTTTACAAGCATCAAGTCATTCACAATTACCAATTATTGAAAGAATGTTAAAACTAGCTAGAATCTTTGCTCAAGGTGGAGATGCTAATAGATATAAAAATCATTTAATTGCTAAAGCTATAATGACTATACTATATAGTAATGAAACGTCTCCTCATAAAAGAAATGAAGTATTTTCAATTTTAGCAAGTTGCTCTACTCCAGAATTTAATTTAGAGTCACCTGTTCAAGGTATTGGTTATGTTAGAAAGTTTAGAGAGTGTTTCTTAATTGATTCACATGGGCAATTCTCAGAAAGTGTTTTATTAACTGAGTATGTATCAAGTTTTATTCATGATGAATTCGATGACTATGAACCTCCTAAAAATTGTTATTATACACTAGAAGATTTAGAGAAAGCCTTAAACTTTACTTTGATTAGTGAAGGATGGCTTCGTAATGAGCAAACTTATGCTGATTCAGTAACACTTAGAGTTAGACTTCACTCTTTGATAACATCTAATAATGCTAAGTATTTCTCTAGTCCTACTGGTAAATATGAAAATTTAGAAACATATTTATCCAATTTAATTATTAATAATGGTACAAAATATCAAATTATAAATATTAATTTAGATGATGTAGATGATGATTTTGCTAAAGTAATAACTAAGGTATATTCAAGACTATTATTTGAATTTACTAAGGGACTTAAGAACAGAGCAAGTATCCCATTTCATATTCTAGTTGAAGAAGCTCATAGATATATTCAAAATGATACAGATAGATTCTTAATTGGCTATAATATATTTGAACGTATTGCTAAGGAAGGAAGAAAGTATGGATTAATTCTAGGACTTATTTCGCAAAGACCGGTAGAATTATCTGATACAGTTATTTCTCAGTGTTCTAACTTCTTAATCTTTAAAATGAATCATCCAGTTGATGTTGATTATATTAGAAAAATGGTACCAAATATTTCGGATGATGTAGTTGAAAAACAAAAAACTTTACAATCAGGTACTTGTCTAGGATTTGGTAGTGCCTTTAAAATACCACTTATTGTTAAGTTGAAGATGCCTGATCCTATGCCTAAGAGTGGTAACTGTGATGTTGTTAGTATTTGGAATGGTAATAAGCAGGTGGTTAAAGAGTCAATTGAAAATAATAATTCAGTAGTTATCAATCAAGAAAAGCCAGTAGTAAGTGGTTCTATTTCTAATACTCAGCAAGTAATTAATCCAGTTCAGGAAATACCTGTGATAAATAATTCTATACCAGAAAAATCGATAGATTCTAACAATCAACAGGTAGTTAAACCAGTTCAAGAAATACCAGTGGTAAATAATGTTATACCAAATCAACCAATAGAATCAAATTTTAATAATCAGGAAACAATCAATCCAGTACCACTTCCATCAAATGAAGTAATAAGTCCTGTGCCAGAAATAATGCCAGGTTTGGTTGATAGTAGTACTAATCCAAATTTAATTTAAATGATTGTTATTAAAAAATGCATGTTATAGTTGTAGATAAAATGAGAATATGAATGCGTCTAGTTATAATTCATCAAAAAGTATTTTGTTATCTATTTTAGTAGTAGGGTTTTATTTGTAGCATTTAGTTATTCAAAAAATGGTACTTACACTGCAAGTAAGTCTGAAACTTATTGTTTAAGAATGTAGGTTGCTGATAGTACTCTTCACTTAGTCAATCACAAAAATTTACGTTAAGAGTAAATGTTTATGGTAAAGATCCAACTAAATAATATAGAAAAGTACTCTTGTAAAAGATTACTTTTTTTTGTATAATTTAGTTAAGATTGGGGTTGGTATTATGCCTTTAGAAATATTTAGATTACCCGAAATTTTAAATCTTCTTCATGATACATTAGAAGATGAAAGAACTATTAATAAGGTATCAGTTTTTTCACCTAATGGAGAAAAATACGGTTATAATCAATACTCATTGATGATAATAATGGATTTTTTAATAAAGTATAGTATTGTTATAAAAGATACAAAAAACTTATCTTATTGTATGGAAGAGCTAAAGAAGATGGTTTATAGTTATAATGATCATAAAGAATTAGTATTGTGGTCTAATGAACTTTTAGGAGAATTAATAAGATTGAAACTTAACTTAATTGATAAGACATCTAATGAAAATAAAAGAAAAATCTTATCATATCTATATGAAGAATATATAGTTAATGGTTATATGTTCCATAGTTTTCCAAGTGCTTTTAAAGAATTAGTAGAAGAAAATGGGATTGATGCTAAAGATTATTCTTATCCAGTATTTTATATGAAAAAACTTTATTATATATTTAAAAACCATAAGTATGATGAAATGATACCTGAATACTTGCTTGGAGGTATTAATTCTATTTCTATAACAGATTCACCTGCTATGGCTTATTATTATGCTTTTAGGAGTCCTCAGTATTTTTGTAATTTAGTAGCTACTTCTAAATATTATAAAGATAATGCGAGTTATGATTATGAAGCTTATTATCGCAAAGATATGGAATCTTGTAGAAATAATTTATTATTTTTAGCTAAACACCTAAATATGACTGATAAAGAAAAAGATACGGTAATAACTGCATTTGAGAAACAATGGAATTTATTAGATGCTAGTAATTCTCTACCAGAAATAGCTTTTATTTCTAGAAAAGATGTAGGGAAAAATAGTTTGGATGATATAGATGAGATAATTAAAAAATCAAGATATGAAGATTTAGTTGTTTCTATTGCTAGAATTACTGATAGTAGGTATTCTCATATTAGAAGATATACTTCTTTATTACCTCTTAGTTTTACAGTTAAGACTTTTCCTAGCTATAGAGAGATAAAGACCAATAAGTTTATAGTGAAGAAAAAAGAAGAAGTAGTAGAAAAGAAGGAAGTACCAGTAATAGTTCCTAAAAAAAGTGAAAGCTATGGCTATGCTTCAATTTTTTCATTATTAGGATTGCTATTTATTTCTTTAGGATGTACACTAATAATTATATTTAGATATTATGGAATTGGAGGAGTTTAGATGAATTTAAGAGTAGTATTTATGGGAACACCAGAGTTTGCAGTTCCTATAGTTAAATTACTAAATGATAGTTACAAAGTAGTAGGAGTAGTCACTCAACCTGATAAGATGGTAGGTAGGAAAAAAATTATGACACCTCCTCCGGTTAAAGTTATTAGTGAAGAGCTAGGGTTAAAAGTCTTTCAACCTAGACATATAAAAGAAGAGTATCAACCTATTTTAGATTTAAAACCAGACTTAATAGTAACTTGTGCTTATGGACAAATATTACCAGAAGAGATACTTAATTATCCTAAGTATGGTTGTATTAATGTTCATGCTTCCCTTTTACCAAAACTAAGGGGAGGGGCCCCAATTCATCATGCTATAATTGATGGTTATAAAGAAACGGGTATTACTATTATGTATATGTCTAAAAAAATGGATCAAGGTGATATTTTAACGCAAGTTAAAACGGAAATAAGAGATGATGATACTTTAGGTACATTACAATACAAATTAAGTGAGATGGCTAAAGATTTGTTAAAAGCTACTATTCCCTTATTAATTGATGGAAGAATAGTTCCTTTAAAGCAAAAGGAAGAGGAAGCAACTTATGGTTATAATATTTCAAGAGAAGAAGAAAAAATAGATTTTAATAAAACTTGTGAAGAGGTAGATAGACAAGTAAGAGGATTAAATCCTGTACCAGCTTGTTATACGACTCTTGATGGTAAAAGATTAAAAGTATATGATGTTCGTCTTGGTGATAAGTATTATCCAAATACAGAAAATGGTACAATAGTTGATTTTCATCATGATGGTTTTAGTGTTGTTTGTGGTGGTAAAGAGTTAGTGATTACTGATCTTGCTCTTGAAGGTAAGAGAAGATGTGCTGCTAAAGACTTTTTAAATGGGGTATCGAAAGAAGAATTGAAAGGAAAAGTATTAAGATAAATGGAAAAGAAAGATACTAAGAAGGTTGTTAATAATTTATTAAAGTCAGAAAGAGGAAGAGCCATCTTGTTTTTTCTTTTCTATTTTGTTTTCTTTCTGGTTATAATTTTAATGGCTAGAACTAATCTTAGTAATAATAAGAAGAATAATACTAATACTAGTAATCAATCTACTACTAGTATAAAAGCTGATTATGATTTAAAAAAATTAGAAGAAGGTAATTATCGCTTTACAAGAGAAGAGACAAGAAATAGTATTAAAACTATCTTTACAGGTGAGGCTAATGGGGGAAGAAGTTCTTTTCTAATGACTAGTGATAATGGTATTAAAAACTTTTTCTCTTATAATGATATTTATTTAGAAAAAGAAAACAATAGTTATAAAGTATCAGTTAATCCTTATTTATATCCTAGACTTAATGATTATTCTACCATAAAGAAGATACTTGATACTGCTCATTTGAAAGCAAAGACTACTTATGAAAATGGTAATACTATTTATCAATATGAGATAAGTTCAACGTCACTTTTATCTATCATGGATAATAAGGAAGTAGATTTAGATGATCAAGTTAATTTAATTAGTCTAACTACAGATGAAGATAAGAATGTAGTAGAAATTATTTATCAACTAGATAGTTATCATAGTTATAGTTATAATGTAGTTGAGCATCTTACTATAAAAGTAAATTATAGTGATTATGGTAAAGTTAAGGAACTAGAAATACCTGAATAGTTGTTAATTTGCAGATGAAAATGTACAGATTTTACATTTGGTTTACACTAAGTTAACATGGGGGGGGGTATTAAATAATAATATCCTCCTTTTAGATATCTATAAAAGATAGACTGATATTATAGGTCTATTCTTTTTTTATTGAAATAAAAAAAGTACTGGTT
>CAKOYC010000075.1 GCA_934130265.1 uncultured Bacilli bacterium | reverse complement strand
ATTTTATATCTCTCCTAATAAGATAAGAGACGTTATCGGTAAAGGTGGAGAAATGATCACGAAGATTATTTGTGAAGCAAGTAATGTTAATGATGTAAATAGTATTGGAGCAGTTAAAGTAGACTTAGAAGATGATGGTAGAGTAATTATTTATCATACTGATAAAGATGTTATTGATAAAACTAAAGAGATGATTGTAAATGTTGCTCGTGAAGTTGAACAAGGAAAGATTTATTCTGTTAAAGTACTAAAGGTCGAAGAATTTGGTTGTGTTATTGAATTATGGCCAGGTTGTGAAGGTTTTGTTCACATCTCTCAATTAGATACAGCTCGTGTCAATAAGTGTGAAGATGTAGTAAGTGTTGGAGATACTATTTTAGTAAAAGCTTTAGGACTAGATAAGAGAGGAAAACAAAGTTTTTCACGAAAAGAAGCAATGAAAGAGATGAAACAGTCTAAATAAATGGCTGTTTTTTTCTTTTAAAAAGTACTAGTATAAATTAAAAAAATTTGCTATACTTTAACTAGATTAAAAAGATAGGTGATTAAAGTGGCGGAATTTAAATATAGGAAAAAAAGAAAAGATTTAAAAGATCAAGCTAAGATAGTAAATAATGATTATCGTGAAATAGCCCTTACTAAAATGGGTAAAAGGCAACTAGTCCTTACGCTATTATCTATTTTCGCAGTAACATTAATATCTATTGGTAGTACTTTTGCTATGTTTACAGTATCATCAAAATCAAGTGACTACAATGTAGTTAAATCGGGAACATTAACTATTGAATTTAGTTCCAACTCATCAACTGTAGGATTAGATGGAGCCCTACCTATGTCTGATAGTGATGGACTAGCTCAGACAGGTAACACATTTACCATAAAAAATACAGGTAGTTTACCAGTAAACTATACCGTCTCTCTTCAAGATGATAAAGATATGATTACCCAGGATAATTGTAGTGATAAACAACTAGATAAAGGTTTTATAAAATATAATATAGATGGTACTAATATAAAATTATTAAGTGACTCAATAGATACAACAATAATATCTGGAAGTTTAAAAGCAGGAGAGTCTAAGACTTTTACATTAAAACTATGGATAAAAGAGGATGCTACTAATGAAGCTTTAGGAAAACATTATCATGGAAAAATAGTAGTGGATGCTAATCAAGAGGGAGCTCCTCAACTTGCTACTAAAATAATAATGGATAAGGCAAATGCTGAAGACTTAGATTATAACACGGCAACAGATGCTCAAAAGAAAGAGATGTGGAGATTCACGCATGATGCAACAGAACAAACAACAGCTCTAACAGATTATCGCTATATAGGAGCTGACCCTAATAACTACGTAAAATTTAATGATGAGTTATGGCGAATAATCGGAGTCTTTGATACCGATGACGGAACAGGAAAGGTAGAAAAAAGACTAAAGATAATAAGAAACGAATCAATAAAAAATTATTCATGGGATAATAAAGATACTACAACCGGAGCAGAAAAAGATTATGGGAAAAATGAATGGTCTGATGCAAGACTAAATTATTTACTAAACCCAGGACATGAAAGGGAAACAGTAGGAGGAAGCTTATATTGGAATAGAGGAGCAGGAAACTGTTATACAGGATACAGAAATGGCACAATAACATGTGATTTTACAACAACAGGATTAACCGAGAAAGCCAAAGCAATGATAGGAGATGCCAAGTGGTATCTAGGAGGAAGTAGTACATATAAAGATGTAACAGCACCAATGTTTTACACAAGAGAAAGAGGAACAAGTGTATATAGTGGAAGAAGTACTAGTTGGACAGGAAAGGTAGGATTAATGTATCCAAGTGATTATGGCTATGCGACAAGTGGAGGGACAACAACTAATAGAGCCAGTTGCTTAGCAAAAGAAATGTATAATTGGAATGATAGTTCAGTAAGTGATTGTAAAAATAACGATTGGATTTATAACTCAAACATATGGCAATGGACAATAACATCCTGCCAGGCTACTGCTTACGAAGTGTTCCGTGTTTATCCTTCTGGGGGTGTCAGCGACAGTGATGCGTACCCCTCCGCTGACGTGCTGCCAGTCGTTCATCTAAACTCGGCAATTAAGGTGATAACAGGATCAGGAACTAAAGAATCACCATACATCTTGGAATAGAAAAGGGAGGTAGTAGACCCGCCCCTGATGGGCGACGTCCAGTCGTGGCGGACGGAAAAAATAGGATGAAAAAGAAAGATGAAAAACAAACAAAATGATATAAAGGTCCCAAGAGCAGATTGATCGGCTCTTGGGATCAGATAAAATAGGTGTAAATGCTATATATAAATTTACATAGGTTAATCTTTTTGAAAAATAAGTACAGTTTTTTATTTCTTTTCGCCCCGCCAGGATAATACTAACAATGTATTCAATGTTAATAATACTGGATATGTCAACAACAATAATGCAAACAACAACAACGGCGTGCGGCCAGCCGATTAATTTTGGTACGTAGGTTAAGGCTTTAAGTAGAGTGATGAATCGACATAGATTAACCTTGTCTTAGACTAAACTTAACATACATATAGAAAATGATACGTCAATTTCTAAGAATGTGTATGACTGTAACTAATAAAGACTATACACTACTTGTATGGTCTTTATTGATTATAATGTTAGATAAAGTTATTAAATAAGCTTTCTTTTTATATAAATTATAACTATTATTTGTAAATGATTTTATTTCTATAATATCAAGATTATCTACTATTATATAATTTATACTATTAGTAGTAAGTACTTCTAAAATATTATCACTAGAAGAAGATAGTATAGATATTATTCTATTATCTATGTTAAATGATAGTAGTTTATCTTTTTTAGTAAATAATAATAAATAGTCTTTATATAGTCTTTTAAAGAATATGTATCTATTTTTCATAAAAATCTTTATTTATAATCCTCCTTATTCTAGAAGTAGAACCGAATTTAAAATCATAGTAGTAAGTATTAATAGATGTAAATGCTTTACTAGGTTCTATTCTATTAGTATCTAATAAGTATTTTACTTCCTTAATTCTTTTAGTAACTCTTTTTCTAGTGGATGAGGTAACACTTATTATAGTTTTATTATTAATTACTCTAAATCTATAACTACAAAAGTTAAAGCCATCTTTACTACTTGATAATACTGTTTTCTTTCTATTGAGCTTTAATTTATAAGTATTTAGTAATTCTTCTTCTAATTTGTTTTTAATCATTTTTAAATATTCTTTATCTTCATGCATTAAAATAAAGTCATCCATATATCTTACATAATGCTTAATTCTATAGGTATGTATTATTTTATAATCTAATCTATAAAGATAGTAAATAGATAAAAATTGAGATGAATAATTACCAATTGGTAAACCTTTATCCTTTAAGTAGTATGGTATATCATTAATAGCTTTAATATCAGAATACTTATCTTTTATAGATTTAATATGTTTATTAATGTAATCTTTGTTAGTACTATTAATTATATTGGAAATGTATTCATAGTGAGAAAAATAATATATCCGTTATTTGTTAAATAGTGTACTATTACTAGCTAATAACTGGTTAAAAATATGAATGATTGCTTATTTATGAAGAAATTATTTATTAATTATAATATATATTTACTTACTAGTTATAATACACATATGAAATATTTCACAAAATTAATAATATCTATGATATATTAGTTGTTGAGGAGTTGTTAATTATGAAATGTATTATTACATCTTATGATCATTTTGGTAGAGGAATTACTTATATAGATGGTAAGATTACTTTTGTTAAAGGTGTAAGAGTAGGAGATAGGGTAGATATAGAGATTATTAAAGATAAGAAAAAATACTCTATTGGAAAAGTAAAAGAACCTAAGAATTATCCTAGTATCTTTTGTCCTTATTATTACTCTTGTGGAGGATGTCATCTAGAACAACTTGATTATAGTGAACAGTTAGAGTTTAAGAAAGATAAAGCTTTAAATATCTTAAATAGATATGCTGGTATCAATTTAGATAAAATATCTATAATAGGTAGTATAGATAAGTATTATCGTAATAAAGTAGTATTTCATATAGAAGAAGATAAAATAGGTTACTATGAAGAGGGTAGTAATAAACTATTAGATATAGATAAGTGTTACTTGGTAAATGACAATATAAATAGGATATATTTAGCTATTAAAGAGTTTATTAAAACTAATAAAGAATTAAAAGAGGTTATGATTAGATCTTTTGATAATAATAGTATGATAGCATTTACTGGAAATTGTGATATAGAAAGATTATATTATTTTAAAGATAAAGTAGATTCTTGTTACATAAATGAAAGACTAGTATTTGGTTTTGATAAGATTAAGACTAAAATATTTGATTTGGATTTTTATGTAGGACGTGATGCTTTCTTTCAAGTTAATTCAAATGGATTAGAAAGTATTTATAAAGAGGTTATTGATATAGTTAAGAGTAAAGATATAAATACTATTCTAGATTTATATTGTGGAACTGGTACTATTTCCTTACTAGTATCACGTTATGTAAAAAAAGTATATGGTGTAGAGATAGTAAAAGAGGGAATAGTTGACGCTAACTATAATAAGAAAATAAATAATATAGATAATGTAGAGTTCTTTTGTATGGATGCAAAAGATTTCTTAGAAAAGTATAATAAAGAGATAGATATGATAATAGTAGATCCTCCAAGAAGTGGATTATCAAGTAGTGCTAGAAGTTTATTACTTGATAAGAAATGTAATAATATCATTTATATATCTTGTGATTTAATGAGTTTTGCTAGAGATATAAAAGAATTAAGTAGTGATTACGAAATAGAAAGTATTAAACTAGTAGATGAGTTTGCTAATACTTATCATGTGGAAACTATTTGCCTTTTAAGTTTAAAATAATTTTTAAATTTATATTGTATAAAGAACGAATGTTTGATAAAATATAATTGTATTAATTACTTGGCATGTTAATATGACAATTTAGACGATAAGGTGTGTAGTTTTTAGCCAAGAAAAACTACATGCATGCTGCGGGTATATCTTTTCAAAAGAAGAGATGTACCCTTTTTGTATAGGAAGGTTATAAAAAGTCTTAAATAGTTATTGCAAACATTTGTTTTATACAATATACTATATTCTAATGAATTGAGGTGGTCATATGAAAGTACTTAAAGGATATGTTTTTAGACTTTAGCCAAATGTAGAGCAAAAAATTTTAATAAATAAAACTATCGGTTCTACTAGACTTATCTATAATATCTTTTTAAAGGATAGAATTGATACTTACAATAATACTAAAAAGGGTAAATCTGCGTATGACCAGAATCTCATGATACCAAGTTTACTTTTGAAATATCCATTTTTAAAAGAGATTGATAGCTATTCTCTTAGAAACGCTTCAAATGATTTAGAATGTGCTTATGATCATTTCTTTAAGCAAGGTGGTTTTCCTAAATTTAAAGCAAAAGGAGTTAAAGGCAGTTATAAAACCAATAATGTGGTAAGTACCTATAAAGAAAAAGTATATAATTCGATAGAACTTGATTTAAAAAAAAGAATGATTAAGCTTCCTAAATTAAAATGGGTAAAAATAAAAGAATATAGAAAAAAAGAAAGTATAAATGGAAGAATTAGAAGTGCAGTTATAAGAAAAGACGCTGAAAGATATTACGTTAGCGTTTTAGTAGAAGAAGATGTATATAAACC
>CAKOYC010000074.1 GCA_934130265.1 uncultured Bacilli bacterium | reverse complement strand
CTCATGAAGGGTCACCTCTGCTTTCTTTTTTATTTGTTGTTTGTTGTTGATTTGCGAATTAAAATGTACACTTTAACTCTTTTCTCATAATTCAATGTTATCAAATTTTTAATTACTTTTCAATTAAATTATTTGTTAATAAAAATTCCTTTGCTACTTCTTCTGGATTCTTACCTACTTCATCTACTTGATAATTCATCTCTTGCATTACTTCATCAGTTAAATAAGGTCCAAGTTTAGACATTAGATTTTCTACTTCTGGGTACTTTTCTAAAGTCTTTTGTTTTAGTAATGGAACCGCATAGTATGGTGGAAAGAAATTCTTATCATCTTCTAATACTGTCAGATTAAACTTTCTTAGTAAACCATCGGTAGTAAAAGCATCTATTACCTGACTATTATTATTTAAAAGAGCAGTATATCTAGGACTACCATCCATAGCAATAGTATTTTTAAATTCTAGATTATAGGCTTTTAATAATCCAGGTAAACCATCATTTCTATTAACAAATTCCAAAGTTGGAGAAATTGTTAAATCTTTAGATACTTTAGCCAAATCACTAATAGTTTTTAAATTATATTTACTAGCTAAATCTTTAGTAACTGCTAATGAATAAGTATTATTAAAGCTCATTGGTGAAAGTACTGCTATTTGATACTTACTTGCAAATTCATCTTTAACTGTTTGATAAACTTTATTAACATTAGAAATTGGTTCATATTTTAAGATATCAGTATAATCAGTTCCTAAATAATCTATATAAAAATCTATATCATCTCTTTCTAATGCTTGAAAAACTACTTGTGCTCCACCTAAGTTACATTGTTTATTTATCTTTATATTAGTATTATTAGCAAGATAAATACTTGATAATTCACAAAGAATATTCTGTTCTGTAAAATCTTTACTTGCTACTGTTAAGGTATTAGCTGATTCTTTATGGAAATCTATTTTACTAATTAAGAAGATAGCAAATAAAATAATAAATACTATTAATATTACTTTATCTTTTCGTCTTGCTTTTAATACTTTTTCTTTATTTTTACCTTTTAATTGTAAAGCTACTGGGGTTACTAGTCTTTCTACTATAGAGAATAAGTAGTCTACAAAAAGTGCTAAAAGGCAAGCTGGTATGGCTCCTGCTAAGATTTGATTATTATTAACTGTTCTAATACCAGAGAAGATTAAATAACCAAGTCCTCCTCCACCAATAAAGGCAGCCATAGTCATTAGTCCTACAGCAGAAACAGCAGATATTCTAACTCCTGCCATAATAATAGGTAGTGCTTGTGGAATTTGAATTTTGAATAATATTTGTAAATTCGTTAAGCCTATTCCTTTAGCTGACTCTATCATTGTATCAGAGATACCAGAAATTCCGGTTGCAGTATTCTTAATTATTGGTAAAAGTGAATATAAAACTACTACTACAATTGCTGGAACTCTTCCTATTCCTAAGAATGGTATCATAAAGCCAAGTAAGGCCATACTAGGTATTGCTTGGAAGACACTAGCTAGTCCTAATATAGGTTTATTTAATTTCTTTATATAACTTATTAAGATACCAATTGGTATTCCAATAATTATAGCTAAAGCTACAGCAAAGAAAGTTAATTCAATATGTTCAAGGAGTAAAGACCAAATCTGTGCTCTATTTTCAAAAAAATATGTTACCATTATTCATCCTCCTCAAGAAATTGCTGTGATAAGGCTGTTACCAAACTACTTCTTGTAATTAATCCTGCTAATGTTCCATCTATATTAACAACAGGAATATTAGCTAATCTATTTTCTTTAACTATTTTTACTAACTCAATAATAGAATCTTCTTTTCTAACAGTTATAACATCACTTATCATAAAGTCCTTAGCTTTTTTCTTACTAGCTTTAGCTCCAACTAAACTTTCTGCATATAAGCACCCTAAAAACATACCTTTCTCATCTACTATCATTAGACTATCTATTTTCATCATCTTCATTTTGTTCAAACAATAAAATATTGAATATTCAGGTGAACCAGTTATTGGATGCTCTATCATCAAGTCAGCTACTTTTATTAAGGATGGTTGACTCCAAATTCTTTTCTTCCCAACAAAGTTTTCTACAAATTGATTAGCTGGATGTTTTAAAATATTTTCTGGGTTATCATACTGAACTAATTTTCCTTGCTCCATAATTGCTATTTTATCAGCTAGTTTAATAGCTTCATCCATATCATGTGTTACAAATACTATAGTCTTATGTAACTTACTTTGAATTTTTAATAATTCTTCTTGTAAACTTGTTCTTGATATAGGATCGAGTGCTGAAAATGGTTCATCCATTAAAATAATTTTAGGATCAGTCATAAATGCTCTTGCTATACCTATTCTTTGTTGTTGCCCACCTGATAATTCACTAGGATAACGATCTAGCATTTCTCCTTTTAAACCAACCATTCTTAATACTTCTTTTACTCTCTTATCCATTTTTTCTTTAGAATATTTTTCTGTTTTAGCAATTATTTCAATATTTTCTTTAATAGTCATGTGAGGAAATAGTCCTGTTTGTTGAATTACATATCCCATATTTCTTCTTAAATCTATATCATTTAAGTCTTTAATATTTTTACCATCTATATATATTTCTCCACTAGTAGGTGTAATTAGTTTATTAAGCATTTTTAAAGTAGTAGTTTTTCCACAACCAGATTCACCGATAAGTGTTATTAGTTTTCCATCTTCTATAGTTAAAGAAATATCATCTAGTATAGTATTATTCTTATATTTTTTACTTACTTCTCTTAACTCTATCATTTTTCTATCCTTTCTATAATAATTATACACACTAAAGAAAAAAATGTATTAGAAAATACACTTTAATTAACTTATTTATACAAATTTTGTCATATTTTAGTTCTTATAATCAGTACATAACTCTTTTAAAGGACATGATGAGCAATCATGTTTTACTGCTTTACAATAATATCTTCCAAATAATACTAGCTGTAAGTGTCTCTTAGCCCACTCATCTTTTGGAAAAAATTTTTGAAGTTTTTCTTCTACTTCTAGTACTGTAGCTTTCTTACTTGCTATTCTTAGTCTTTTACTTATTCTTTCTACATGGGTATCTACTGCTATAGCTGGATAGTTATAATATTCACTAAGAAATACGTTGATTGTCTTTCTCCCTACTCCTTTTAATTTTTCTAGTTTTTCTCTATCTGTTGGAACAACTCCTTGATATTTGGTAGCTAGATTATAAGCGATATCTTTAACATAAATTGCTTTCTTCCTAAAAGAACCGATTGGTTTTAATATCTCTTCTAATGAATCTATTGGGGCTTCGCTTAATTTTTTTAAGGTCGGATATTTACTAAAAAGAATTGGTGTTACCATATTTACTCTTTTATCAGTAGTTTGAGCACTTAAGACTATGGCAATTAATAGTTCATAATCATTATGATAGATTAGTTCACATTTAGGATTAGGAAAAAGCTCATCTAAGTATTTAGAAATTATCTCTCTTTTCTCATTCTTCGTCATCTTCATCAAACCAGTCATAATCAAAGACCTCAACAGGTTCTTTTTCTTCTTGTTTCTTTAAATTTAAGAAATGTTCTACATCTTCTTTTTTCTTGATTCCTTTTCTATCCCACTCATAAAGTATTTTATCAATATAGCGAATACTAGATACACCATTAAGAGTGGCTTCTTTAACTGCTTCTAAAATAACATCTTTATCAAAAGTATCAAGCCATGCTTTAATAAATTCTAGTTCGTTAGGACTAAGGGTTCTACCAAATTCTCTTTCTATTTCTTCAAATAGAGTTTTAGGTACTTCTTTATCTTCTTTTTCTACAGTACTGTCGATAAATAGTGACAAGTATTTTTTATAAAAAGGGGTTAAATCTAACATTTCTTCTAAGACTCCACTATCATTTTTTGTAGTTTCTAGAGTTATCAATTTCTTATCAGTAAGATTAGATATTAACTGCATCACTTTCATTTTATCAAACCCTGTATCTTCTTCCATTTCTATAGGATTAAAAACAAATCTTTCACCTTTATCTTTTAAATACATTAGAAATAAAAACTCTTCTATACTTAGTGCTAAGGAATCAATATTTTGTAATAGAAATAAGGGAATAGTAATTGCTTTTTGGGATAAAAATTTTTGTAACTTATCTTGACTCATTATATTCCTCCTCTAAATAGTATTTACACATCTTTAAAATCTGTTCTTTATTATTTTCTATTTTCTTTGTTAGTACTGCTTTTATTAAATAATCATAAAGTGGTTTTAGAAAACAACCTGCTTCTTTTTCTAGATAGTTAAGTATTTCCTCGGTTGTTACATCTAAATCACTTTGTTTATGAATAGGTAGTTCTAAATAGGCTTCATTTATTTCTTTATTAGAGTATCCCATCAACTCTCCTGCTACTACAGAAGGATATAGTCCACATTCATAGAGTGTTAAAGGATTTAGTGGTGATGAGTTTAATACTTTTCTAATATTTTCCATCAAGTCTTTTTCATTATTACTAAATGGATAAATATCATCAACATCTAGTTGGGTCCATATTCCAATCAACTGACTACAAGGTTTAACCTTAGAAAGATTATTTAATTTTAAGATACTATCTAGTTCTAATTCTTTTAAAAGATTTATCCCTTTAATTGCATTAGAGCTACTGAATATCTTATCTAATTCTTGTTTTTTTCTCTCCATTGATAGTGTGTCAAGAAGATATTCGTTCTCTATTATAGCATTTTTTTCTAAAGAACCAATAGTAAAATCTAGTGTTGTGGCAAATCTTACCGCTCTTAATATTCTTAAAACATCGTCATTAAAAACCGTATCAGCATCTTTTATCGTATGGATTTCTTTTTTTTCTAAATCTTGTCTTCCATTTAATGGATCAATTATTTTTTTATCTTTATCCATACATATTGCATTGATGGTAAAGTCTCTTCTTAAAAGGTCTTCATTAAGATTCTTTATATAGATTATTTCTTCTGGATGACGATTATCTTTATAAGTTTGTTCTTTTCTGAAGGTTGTTATTTCAAAGCGAGTATTATTATACATAACGGTTACTGAACCATACTCATTAGTAGGTAGACATGAGTCATTAAAGATTTCCATTAGTTCTTTAGGGGTAGCTGAAGTGGTAACATCAATATCACTAGACTTTATGTCAAGTAGGTAATCTCTTACAAAGCCTCCTACTAAGTATGCTTCATAACCATTATCAGTTATTTTATTCAGTAATTTTATTGCAGTATCTAACAAATCAATACACTTCCTTGTCTATAAATGATATTACTTTACATACTAATTATAGCATATTTTCTTTTCTTTTACACTAAGTTGACAAAGAAAAAAAGGACTTAATCCTTTAGCTTGCTGGTACAATTAACTTTTGCCCTATAGTTAGTAAATTAGTTGATAAGTTATTTAATGATTTCAAATTATCTACTGTTGTATTATATTTATTAGCTATTAACCAAAGACTATCCCCTCTTTTGACTACGTAGATAGTTGTATTAGTAGAATCCGATGGAACAGAAACAGGAATAATCAATTCTTGTCCAATAGTTAACATGTTATTGGTGATACCATTGGCATTTTTTAATTCGTCTACTGTTATGCCATAGTTGTTTGCTATGCTCCAAAGGCTATCTCCTCTTTTAACAATATAAGTAGTTTCATATCCAATGTTATTATCAGGTGGAGGTAGTGTTTCACTTGATGATGTAGGAATAACTAAGACTTGACCAACACTTAGTGTATTACTAGTTAAGTTGTTAGCTTTTTTAAGTTCATCTACAGTTATATTATTCTTATTAGCAATAGTCCAAAGAC
>CAKOYC010000073.1 GCA_934130265.1 uncultured Bacilli bacterium | reverse complement strand
CGAACATATATTTTTACATTTTATTTCGCAACTTTAGATATAGTATCTGTACATTTTAGAGTGTCAATCAACAAAATCTGTACATTTTAGAGTGTCAATCAACATTTTATCAAACATATATTTTTACATTTTACTTGGCAAGTTATAATATTCATTATTAATATGATAAATTCTATAGTTTTTTTCACTGTATACTAATTTATAATCAGTAAGTTCTTCTTCCTTATAGAACATTACATCACTATCAGATAGTACTAGATAAGTAAATTTATATTTGGCTAAAAAGTCTTTTATTTTTAAATTACCTGTTTGTAAGTTATAGTATTCTTTTAAGATATCTTCTTGCCTATTAATACTTTTCAAAAATATTTCTGGTCGTGGATCTATATAGGTTTTATAGCCATTAAATTCTAAGTAACTTCCTTCGTTAAAATCATTATATAGTAAAACATCTTTAGTAGTATGACTATTAAGGTAATTAACTACCTTTTCTAGTGGATGTCTATCTGGTTTTATTACTACTATATTACAAATAATTACTAAATAGGAACAAATTATAATAATAATCATAAGTTTATCTATCTTAGTAAGATTAACTTTCTTATAACTTCTTGCTCTATCTTTATAGTAATCTGCCAAAGGAAATAGTCCTGCTATTAATAGGTAACAATAATTTCTAATAGAGCAAACTGTTAAAATAGTAGTACCTAAGTATAAAAGAAAATAACGAATCTTTATCTTTCTATTAGAAAAATAATAACAAAATAGGATAGCAAAGATAGTTAGATAAACTATAAATCCTGATGCTTCTTTAATAGATGGTGGTTTAACTTCTGTTACAAAGTATTTTAAGTAAGGATTATTTAAGGCTTTATAAGTATAAGTTAACATATCAGTACCATATGGATTAATAAAGCCTGTTAATAAAACAAGTATTAAGGTAACTAACAATGGTCCTACTTTATATTTATCTTTAGTAAAACAACTAAACTCTTTTAAGATTCCTTCTACTATATAAGGTAAGATAAAGCATAGCAAGATAAAGAAAAGTGATCCATGCAAGTTTATCTCTAATAGTGATAATATTGGGAGTGGTATTAAGTATTTAGTCTTATTAGTTTTTACATATCGTTCTAATAGATTAAAGTATAAAAGATAGATTACAAAGGAAATAGCTTGTGGTCTTGATGTTATAAAAAGTGGTAACATTATAATAGAAAATAATAGTGTTAAAAATAAGGATAAGTAGTATTTATTATCACTTACATAAGAACATAATTTATAAAATAGATAGATAATTACTACGAATAAACTAGTTATAAAGATAGATATTCCTAGATTACCACCTATATTATAAATAACTGCAAAGATAATAGCTGACAACCACTGTTGCATTACAAAAGAAAAGTTATGATGCATCGTAAATGGCTCGATATATAAAATACCATTCTTTAAAATATAGTTACCACTTTTAATAATAAAGTAAGTATCATTATTTAGATTTATATTTTTAACTAAAGAAAAAATAATAGGAATTAGAAGAAGAAGAATTCCTATTATTTTGGGAGGAGAATAATTTTTTAGTCTTTTCACCTATAGTATCTCCTCTTTATTTTCCATTTCTACTCTAACAAGCTTTGAAACTCCAGACTCTTGCATTGTAATACCATATAAAGTATCAGCATACTCCATAGTCTTCTTCTTATGAGTTATTATTAAAAACTGAGTTTTGTTTTTATAGTGTTCTAAATACTTACCAAACTGAGAGACATTAGCTTCATCTAAGGCTGCTTCCACCTCATCAAATATACAAAATGGTAATTTTCTAATGTTTAATATAGCAAATAACAAACTAATAGCGGTTAGGGTCTTCTCACCACCTGATAGCAACTGAATAGTTGATAACTTCTTACCTGGAGGAGATGCTATTATCTCAATACCAGTAGTTAATAAATCATCTGGATTAGTTAATTTTAAATCAGCACTTCCACCATGAAACATCTTAGAAAAGACTACTTTAAACTCTTCTTTAATCTCATTAAAAGTCTTTAGAAACTCATCTTTCATTACTTGGTCAAGTTCATCCATTATCTCAAATAAAGTAGCTTCAGCTTTTTCTAAGTCTTCTTTTTGATGTAGTAAAAACTCATATCTTGTTTTAACCCTATCATACTCTTCTATTGCTTGTAAGTTAACCATACCCAAGTCTTTAATAATCATTTTGTATTGATTAACTAATTTTCTAGACTCTTCTATCTCTTCTGTTAACTGATACTCTTTTCTTGCTTTTTCATAGGTCATTGTATATTCTTCTGATAAGGTTTGTAAATAACTATTAAGTTTAACATCAATTCTTGATAATTCTATTTCTAAGTTTTTAATAGTATCTTGTTTTTTCTTTAGGACTCTACCTTCATAAGTATCTTCATCTTCAAAACTAGCTAAATTACTCTTTAATGTTTTTAATTTATCATCTAAGAATATTTTCTTCTTTTCTAGTTTTTCCTTATAAGTACTTTTTCTATAAAACTCTTCAATTAGTTCTTTTTCTTTTTGATCAAAGCTAGTAGTTGATGCTTCTAATCTTTTAATAGATTCATTTTTTCTTACTAGGTTAGCACTCAATTCTTTATGTCTTTTATCTTTTTCCGTAATGGTGATTTTAATATTTTCTAACTCTTTATCTAACTTATAATAGATATCTTCTATAGTAGTAATCTTTTCTTCACTTTCTTTAATATCTAATAACACTTTCTGTCTTGATTTAGTAAGAGCTTGATAAGTTCTTCTAAGCGACTCTATTTCTTGTCTTATCATAACAGAACTTCTTCCTTTATAAAAAGTCCCACCACTCATAGAACCACCTGTGTTTATGACATCACCATCTAGAGTAACTATTTTATATTTATTCATAGTCTGTTTAGCAATTACTAAGGCACTATCCATATCTTTAGCTAGTAATACTAAGCCAAACTGGTTATAAATTACATCTTTATACATACTTTCTGTTTTAATTTTATCTGCTAAAATACCATAATAGCCATCTATTCTTTCTAGACTATTTTTAATATCTTGTGGAATATATCTTGGTTTAATAATATTTAAAGGGAAGAAAGTTGCTCTTCCTTTCTTTTTATTCTTAATATTACTAATTGCTTCTTTAGCACAGATATCATCTTTTACTAAGACAAAGTTTTTACTAGCAGCAATGGAAGTATCTAAAGCTTTAGCATAAATATCATCAATTGTAACTACATTACCAATCGTATTATAAATACCTTTTAGAGATTCTTCTTTTAAAAGGTAGCGAATTACTTCTGGTAAGTTAGAGCCTTTCTCTTCTTCATTTACTAAAAAGTCTATCTTATGCTTATAACTTAATTGATCTTGATCTATTTTACTATATTCACTTAAATAATTTCTCTTAGCCATCTTAGTAGAGTCTAATTCTTTCTTTTTAGTATTTACCTCTTCTTCTTTTATCTTAAGTGTTTCATTTAATTCTTCTAGTTCTGTAGCAAGTAGTGATAATTCTTTCTTATCTTTAGATTGTTCTGTTAACAAAATTCTTAATTCTTCATCAGTTGTTCCTTCCTCTTTCTTACGTCGTTCTAATTTAAATAATTCTAAACTACTTTCTTGTCTTACTACTTCTTCAGCTGTTTTAAGCAGTTCATTTTGAACAAAGGTTATTTCTTTTTGTAGTTCATCTTCTTCTTGTTTATATTTTAATATTTTACTATCTCTTACATTTTCTTCTTTCAAAGCAATTAATACTTCGTCATCTAGTTTCTTCTTCTCGGCTGTTTTTAATTTTTCTTCTTCTGTTAAATGATATATATCATAAGCAAGTAAAGCTATTTCAAGGGACTCTAGTTTCTTTTTATATTCAAGATATTTCTTAGCTTCTTCACTTTGTCTTTTTAGTGGAGTTACTTGTAATTCTAACTCGTTAATTATATCTTGTACTCTATCTAAAGCTTCATGGGTACGATCTAGTTTTCTTAAAGCTTCTTCTTTTCTTTTTTTATATTTTAAAATACTAGCTGCTTCTTCAAAAATAAGTCGCCTTTCATCCTTACTTTCACTTAAAATCTTTTGAACTTCACCCTGACCAATTATATTAAATGATTCTTTTCCAATACCACTATCTAGGAATAAGTTTAAGATATCTTTTAGACGACACTTTTGGTTATTTAAAAAGTATTCATTCTCGCCGCTTCTAAATACCCGTCTTTTAATTGAGACTTCCGTATATGGAACGGTTAGATAGTGATCATTATTATCAAAGACTAATTCGACAGATGCTACATTTTTCATTTTTCGTGAAGCACTACCAACAAAGATGACATCGCTCATTGCTCCATCACCTCTTAAAGTTTTCACTGATTGTTCACCAAGTACCCAACGAACAGCATCTACAATATTACTTTTTCCACTACCATTTGGTCCGACAATACATGTTGTTTCATCATTTAATACTATATCTATTTTATCTGCAAATGACTTAAAACCATTTACAATTATTTCTTTCAAGTACATATCTTACACCTACATTTTCTATATAAATTTTATCAAATAATTGATTATTTAACAAGTGATTTAGATAAGCAAACGGGAAATACTAAATTATTAAAAAGTATTATCTATTTAATTGGTTAATTACTATATCTCTGTTATTATTTTTAACAGGAACATTTATAGATGAGTGTCATCCTTCTTATACATTTTATAAGGAGGTGGTGTTGATGAAAACTAAGACTTTTATTTTAAAATTCCTTAGATTAATTTCATTAATATTACTACTATCTACCTTGTTGATATTAGCAGTAAAAAACTAAAATAAAGACACTCTTCATCAAGATAGAGTGTCAAAAAAACTTTTTGAGGATGACATTCACTTCCAAATAAATGTTCCTCTTTTTTATTTTATGCAAGTTTTCTTGCTACATACATATTATCATAATATAAATCTATTAACAAGTGATTTTGCTACGGGAAATGTTTAAATCTTAATATCACGTAATTCTTATTTATTTTTAAAGGTTTTACAATATCCCGCATAATCGCAGGCCTTACATGTTATTGTAGCAGATTGATGAATACAAAAGTTTTCTATTACTCCTGACACGCTAGGTCCACCCGTTAGTTTTTTTCTTTCCACACTAATATTTCCTCGACTACTACTACACTTTGTATATTTTAATCTAGAAGTAGCATCATATAATATAACTTCATATCTATATTCGTATAAAGTCGTTGGGCGGTCAATACACGAATAACCTCTATAATTATAATATGTGTGTTTTGTAAAGGTTGGATAATCTTTATCAACATAAATATCTAGGCTTTTTTTCGGACAATTTCTAGTATTACCGGCTTTATCTTTAATAGTATATGTTCCCCATTTTTTTACTATTTTTGAGGTTTTAACAGTTTCAGATGCTATTATATCCTTAACACAACCACTACCATTATCTCTACACCCTTTATAAGTATAGTAATCATTTTTAGTCCATTTAGTATTTTCTTTATTCCAAATACAAGTTGGAGCAGTTTTATCATAATAGATAGTTGTACTACAAGTAGCTGTTTTACCTGCAGAATTTTTTACATAGCCAGTAATTGTATGAGTACCATCGCTATTAATTGTTCCTGTTTTATTTGAATTATACCCATCTATTCCATATGCTGTTGCATTAGTGATATTTAATGTATAAGTTACTGTTCCACCTCTATACCAACCATTATCTCCTTTGGTTCCACCTGATAAAGAAATAGAACAAGAAGGGGTTTGACAATCACTAGTAATACATGATACCGATGAAGTTTCAGTTTTACAAGATTTATTTGTATAACGGTCTTTATATGTAGTAGTTATTTGCTTACTTTGACTACCACAACTACCACTGCATGCAC
>CAKOYC010000072.1 GCA_934130265.1 uncultured Bacilli bacterium | reverse complement strand
GGAATAGGAGTGGATGAAAAGATAATTGATAAGATATTTGAGCCATTATTTACTACAGATAATTCAAGAAAAATATCTGGACTTGGACTTTCTATTTGTAAAGAGTTTGTGACCATGCATAGCGGTACTATCAAAGGCTATAATGATAATGGATTTAATATAGAGTTTAGTATAGCTAAAAATTTATAGACTAATTAAGAAATATTATTTTCTTTCTTAATAATTCTTAATAATTTAATTAATATTTAATAAAAATAATATAGTATCATATAAGACGAGGTGAAAATATGCATGATTTTTTTATTCTATATGGTTTAACATTTATTGGCGTAGTTATAACATTTTTAGCAGAAGTGTTTGTAACATCTTCTTATAAGAAATATGAAAGAATTTCTAATAAGAGAGGAATGACTGGAAAGGAAGCGGCAAGATATTTGCTTGACAAAAATGGTCTTTCTGATATAAAAATAGAAGGGACTAGTGGATTTTTAACAGATCACTATGATCCTACTAATAAAGTTATTAGGCTATCTAGTTCTAACTATAATGAAGCATCTATTGCTAGTGTGGCTGTTGCTTGTCATGAATGTGGTCATGCTATTCAAGATAAAGAAGGGTATTTTTTCTTAAGATTTAGGAATAAATTAATACCAGTTGTTAATTTTTCTTCAAAATTTGGATATTTTGCTATCCTTTTTGGATGCTTGTTTGGTTCGTTTAATCTAGTATGGTTAGGAATAATTTTAGAAATGGTTATTTTATTTTTTCAAATAATAACTTTGCCAGTTGAGGTCAATGCTAGTAGAAGGGCGTTAAAAGAATTAGATTATGCTCACTTCTTTACTAGTAAGGAGTTAGATGATGGAAAAGTTATGTTAACAGCTGCAGCCTTAACCTATGTAGCAAGTATATTAACAACTTTATTAGAACTATTAAGACTTATTATGATATTTGGAAGAAGGGATGATTAAAATATGTTTAAATTATTTAAAAATTTTACTAAGAAAGATTACTTACTAATCTTTATTTCCTTTATCTTTATCTTAGTACAGGTTTGGTTAGATTTAAAATTACCTGACTATATGTCAGAGATTACAAAACTTGTTCAGACTGAAGGAAGTAAGATGAGTGCTATCTTAGAAAATGGTGGTTATATGCTCCTTTGTGCCTTTGGAAGCTTGTTATCAGCTATCTTAGTTGGTTATATATCATCTAATGTATCGGCAAGTTTTTCAAAAACCATTAGAAAAAAACTATTTAACAAGGTAGAAAACTTAGGTATAGCAGAAGTTAAAAACTTCTCAACTAGTAGTTTAATTACCCGTACAACTAATGATATAACACAGATTCAGATGTTTATTTCTATGGGACTACAACTATTAATTAAAGCTCCAGTAACAGCTATTTGGGCAGTTACTAAAATACTTAATAAAAATATAACATGGAGTACAGTAACAGCTGTAGCAGTTATAGTTTTATTAGTTACTATCTTAACTTTAATGTCAATAGTTATGCCAAGATTTAAAAGAGTTCAAAAACTTACTGATAAGTTAAATGGGGTTACAAGAGAAAATTTAACCGGTATTAGAGTAGTAAGAGCTTTTAATGCTGAAAAATATCAAGAAGACAAATTTAGTAAGGTAAATAATGAACTAACTAATACCCAATTATTTAACCAAAAAGCTTTTGCCATTATGCAACCAATTATGTATTTAGTAATGTATTTCTTAACACTTAGTATTTACTTTATTGGAGCTGATTTAATTAATAAAGCGATGATGAGTGATAAGTTAAGTTTATTTTCTGATATGGTAGTATTTTCAAGTTATTCTATGCAAGTAATTATGTCATTCTTAATGCTAGCTATGATTTTTATGATGTTACCAAGAGCAAGTGTTTCTGCTAAAAGAATTAATGAAGTATTAGATACAAAGTTGATTATCAAAGATGGAAAATTTACTGGTGATACTAAAGAAACGGGTACTGTTGAGTTTAAAAATGTATCATTTAAGTACCCAGATGCTGAAGAATACTTATTAAAAGATATTTCCTTTAAAGCTAATAAAGGAGAGACAGTTGCCTTTATTGGATCAACTGGAAGTGGTAAAAGTTCACTTATTAATTTAATACCAAGATTTTATGATGCTACTGATGGAGAAGTATTAGTAGATGGAGTTAATGTTAAAGAGTATAAGCAAGAATCACTTCGTAATAAGATTAGTTATGTTCCCCAAAAAGCAATTTTATTTCATGGAACAGTAAGTAGTAATATTTCTTTTGGTGATAATGGCAAAGGAGAGATTAAGGCTAAGAAGATAGAAGAAGCTGTAAGAGTAGCCCAAGCTGAAGAATTTGTTTCTAAAATGGATAAGACTTATGATGCCGAAATCGCTCAAGGAGGTACTAATGTATCTGGCGGACAAAAACAACGTTTATCTATTGCAAGAGCGGTAGCAAGAGATCCGGAAATTTATATCTTTGATGATTCATTTTCTGCCCTTGACTATAAAACAGATTATATCTTAAGAAAAGAATTGAAAAATTATACTAAAGATGCAACTAGTTTAATAGTTGCCCAAAGAATAGGTACAATTATGAATGCTGATAAGATACTTGTTCTTGATAATGGTAAATGTGTTGGTATGGGTACACATAAAGAATTATTAAAAAATTGTGATGTTTATAAGCAGATAGCTTTATCACAATTATCAAAGGAGGAGTTAGAAAATGCATAATGGACCACGTGGACCAAAGATGGATAAGTCTAAAGACTTTGTAGGTTCTATGAAACGTTTATTTAAAGAACTAAAGAGTTTCCAAATTCTAATTGCAATGGCTTTAATCTTTGCTATCTTATCATCAGTTTTATCAATAGCTGCTCCTAATAAACTATCTAAATTGACGGATGCTATTTCAGAAGGATTAATAGTCAATGTTGATGAAATGCAAGAAATTAGTAAGAAAACTACTAACAATTTGCAAAATATTAATCCACAAGAAATAATGAAAAGTACAAATCTATCAGTAGAAGAAAAGACTAACTTCATGATGGTTATGCAATCTAGTGATAAAGATAATATGCTAGATAATTTAGCAAAGTTATCTGATAATACTTTAGAGTTAATATTTAAAGAATTTACTATTAATAACCAAAAAATATCTTCAACTGATCAATTAAAATTCTTACAAATAGCTAGTACTATAAAAGATAAAAAAGATGCTAAAGCTTTATATAAAAAGATAGATAAAATGCCAAAGAGCATTAGAAAAGTAATAGAACCTAGTATGAATATGGCTAAAATTAAGAAGATAAGTTTATTCTTAGCTTGCCTATACATAGTTAGTGCTTTACTATCATTTATTGAGTCAATTATAATGACTAGTGTTTCTAATAATTTTGCTAGAAAACTAAGAGGAAGAATCTCTACTAAAATTAATAAATTACCACTTAAATATTTTGATAAAAATCAAACAGGTGATATCTTATCACGGGTTACTAATGATGTTGATACTATTGCTCAGAGTATGAATCAGTCACTATCATCATTAGTTAGTGCTGTTACATTATTATTAGGTACTATAATAATGATGTTTATAACTAATTGGATTATGGCACTTACAGCTATTTCTGCTAGTATAATTGGTTTTTCCTTAATCTTTATAGTTCTTTCTAAATCACAAAAATATTTTGCCGCGAGACAAAAAGAATTAGGTAAATTAAATTCACATATAGAAGAAGTATATTCAGGACTTTTAGTGGTAAAAGCTTATAATGGTAAGAAAGAAGCCAATACTAAGTTTGATGAATATAATGAAAAAGTATATGATGCTAATAGAAAGAGTCAATTCTTATCAGGACTTATGCAACCAATTATGTCATTCATTGGAAACTTTGGTTATGTAGCAGTATGTATTGTTGGAGCTTTACTTGTAATGCATGATACTATAACTTTTGGAGTAATAATAGCTTTCATCACTTATGTTAGATTATTTACTTCTCCTCTAATGCAAATAGCTCAAGCTTTCACAAGTCTACAGTCAACAGCAGCTGCTAGTGAAAGAGTATTTGAATTCTTAGATGAAGAAGAGATGAGTCTAGAAACTAATAAAACAAAAATATTAGATAAGTCTAAAGTAAAAGGTAATATAGAGTTTAACCATGTATCATTTGGTTATGATAAAGATAGAACAATCATCAAGGATTTTACAGCTAGTGTTAAAGATGGTCAAAAAATAGCTATTGTTGGACCTACGGGGGCTGGTAAAACAACGATGGTTAACTTGCTTATGAAATTTTATGAAATAAATAAAGGTGATATTTTAATAGATAATGTATCTATTAATGACCTTACAAGAGAAAATGTTCACAGTCTATTTACAATGGTTTTACAAGATACTTGGTTATTTAATGGTACAGTTAAAGAAAATATAGTTTACAATAGAGAGAACATTTCAGATGAGATGGTAAAAGAAGTTTGTGATACAGTAGGTCTTACTCATTTTATTAAGACTTTACCTAATGGCTTTGATAGTGTTATTGGTGAAAATGATTCTGTATCAGCTGGTCAAAGACAGCTACTTACTATCGCTCGTGGTATGATTGAAGATTCTCCATTCTTAATTCTTGATGAAGCAACAAGTAACGTTGATACAAGAACTGAGGAGTTAGTTCAAAAAGCAATGGATAAACTAACAGAGGGAAGAACTTCATTTATCATTGCCCATAGATTATCAACTATTAAAAATGCTGATTTAATTCTCGTTATGAAAGATGGTAATATCATTGAAACTGGAAATCATGATGAGTTAATGAAGAAGAATGGTTTCTATGCCGATTTATATAATTCACAATTTGAATTATAGGGACGAAAGTCTCTTTTTTGTTTTTTTTAACTATTTATAAAATAATTACTAACATATAAATAAGTAAGAAGGTGATTTTTTCGTGAATGAGAGATTAAATTTTAATAACTGCTATGTTTTAGGACCAACAGGACCAAAGGGAGTGGATGGTGATAAGATTATAGTTGAAAGAACCATTACTTTAGATGAAGATATGTCTGCCGAAGTTATTGATAGAGTAGATGGCAATATTCATAACTTAGAGTTTAGAATACCACGGGGAAAGAGTGGAACAAGTAATAATCCTACTTATGGATATAAATTTAGTGATGTTGGAACTACTTATGATCTAGAAATATTACAAGGAAAAACAATCAGTTTAAATAGAATAAGTGATTTTAAGAATATAATAACTGATATAGAAGATGAGTTTGTTATTATAAGTAGTGGGATATATAAGATAGAGTATTTTTTTTCAGGTCATGCTAGTGAAGATACAGCTTTATTTGTTGGAGTAAGTCAAAACGGAGAAATTTTAGATGGAACAGAAATTAGTAAGGATGTAATTAAAAATACAGATACTGACTTTTATGGAGTGACACTAGCTGAACTTAATGAAAATGATTCTATTACCTTAAGTATAAAATCAAGAAAAAAAGTAGAGGTAACATCAGCTCCTGATATAAATGCTTATGTAATAATTATCAAAATAGCATAATTAATAAGAGTTCTATTTATAATATTTCTAACAAAAAAAGCAAGCAGTATAATAAATATTTGCTTGCTTTTATAATAATTAGAATTTCTTAATCATCAGTACCACACCTGTAATAGTAATTATACCTAATACAGTGAATACTAAATTATCAGAACTACCAGTATTAGGAACTTCTATAACCATCTCACATTGTTGCTTATAAGTATTAGCATCGGTTTCATTTCCATCTTCATCAAAATATTTGTTGCCAACAATCTCACAAGTATGAGTCTTACATTGTAAATTATAATCACTTTCTGTTACTTCATTTCCATCCTTACCAAAGAACTTATCATTAACTTTTTCACAAGTATGAGTCTTACATTGAAGATTATAGCCATCTTCATCAGTTACCTTACCATCTTTACCAAAGTAAGTATCACCAACATTTTCACAAGTATGAGTCTTACATTGAAGGTTATAACCATTTTCATCAGTTACTTTACCATCTTTACCAAAGTAAGTATTACCA
>CAKOYC010000071.1 GCA_934130265.1 uncultured Bacilli bacterium | reverse complement strand
GCTAATACGCTGATAACTAAAGGTGATGGATCATCACTAAATCCATTCGTAATAAAAACTGAAGAATAAGTTTTCTTCAGTTTTTAATTTTTACTTTAGCTTTCTCTTCTAAAGGTTTGGTAATGTTTCCAGAATAGATTATGTCTAATTCATGAAGAGCTCTTGTTACTGCTACATATAATAATTTCATATCCATATTACTAGAAGATGAATAAATCTCTTCACTGGCATTATTGATAATAACTGCATCAAATTCTAATCCTTTTGCTAACTGATTAGAAATAGTGCATATATTAAATCTTTCATCAGTTAAATCATCGTTAACAGATACATTTGGAATTTTAACCCCTAAATCATATAAATCATCATTGATATAATTTGATAATAAATTTGTTTTACTAATGACCGCAATAGTTTTATAGCCACTATTTTTATATTTTTTAATTCTATCAGCAATGTATGAAGGAATATCTTCTTTATTATCTATCTTATCAAATAACACTTCATTTCCTTGTCTTACTACTAAATCAGATCTAGTTAATCCAATACTTTCTGCCACATCATCTGCTACTTCCATTATTTCTCTAGTAGTTCGGTAGCTTTTGTTAAAATTAATTATTTCTCCTTTATTAGCAAACATAGTTTCATTAACATCACTCCAGTTGTCTATTCCTCTATAATCATAGATAGATTGAGCTAAATCACCAAAAATACTAAAGGTAGCATTATAAAGAGTCTTTTTTAAGACATAGAAATTGAATTCACCTAAGTCTTGGGCTTCATCTACTACTACTTGTCTTATCATTCCGTAGCTTTTATCTTTAGAAATTAAAGACTTTATATAGATAAGAGCTGCTAAGTCTTCAAAATCATAAGTTGATTTTTTGATATTTTGTAATGTATTTTTCTTAAGAATATCTAAATACCTGTAATTATCTAAATTGTATTTTTCAATATTACTTATAAATGTTTTATAGAGTTTTGTAGCATTAACCTTAGATTTACTAAAATATTTTCTTAAAAGACTAGTACAATTTTTATTAAGTTCTAATCTTTCTTTAGCAAACTTTTTTCGCATTTCATCTTTTTCTTTATCATTCTTAGCCTTTTTAAATTGTAAATAAGAGTATGTTGTATATTTTGTGATTAATTCATTTTTATTATCTTCGATTAGTCTTTTTAATCTATCAATAGTAAGACTAACTCTTATACTTAAATCATCAGAATATTCTGTATCAGTACTTTCAAATATTTCTTTAATCTTTTTTTGTGGTAATACTTCAAAGTCTCCTAACAATAATGGTTTTTCAGTAAGACTTGTAAAATAATCATTAATAAAGTAATTTAACATTTTTAAGTATTTTAAAGAGCATTTGAATTTATCTATGTCAGTATTGTCTTTATTTCCAATATGAGCATTTACCTTTTTATCACTACTATCAATATTTATTTCTTCATCTATATAGTTAGTAGCATACTGTTCAAAGGTTAACTGAGAAACTCCTGATACATCAAGATCAGGTAAAACTGATTGAATATACTTTAAAAATACTTTATTTGGGCCTATTACTAAATACTGATTCTGTTTTATATTATTCATATAATTATAAACTAAGTAAGCAATTCTATGTAAAGCTACAGTTGTTTTACCAGAACCTGCTACTCCTTGGATTATTAAATCATCAGTAAGATTTTTTCTTATGACCATATTTTGTTCTTTTTGAATGGTAGAGATTATGCTTTTTAATCTAGTATCATTATTGCTATTAAGATATTTTTGAAGTAGGGAGTCATTAGCTACTAAATCGACATCAAAGTATTCTATAAGTTTTCCTTTATCTATTTCATATTGTCTTTTTAAATCCATTCTTCCTTTAACAATACCTTCAGGAGAGGTAAAACTGCAATCACCAACTTCTGAATCATAATACAAGGAGCTAATAGGAGCTCGCCAATCAGTAATAACTATATCAGTATTTTGCATGACACCATTTTTTCCTATATATACTTTGTTTACATTATTACTAGTATCTTTAAAATCAATTCTTGCGAAGTAGGGATTATCTAATGATGTTTTTAAATTTTTTATATGAATATTTTTACTATTAACAAGACTTTGATAAACACCTTTGTCTCCAATAAAGTTATTTTCTATATCAGTTAAATCTTCTTTTTCTCTTATTAATTCTTCTTTAATTATTTCTAATGTTTTTTTAAGCTTTTCTCTTTCTAACTCTAATATTTTTTTCTCCATAACAAACTCCTATAAATACTTTTAAAATCGTCTTTTATTATAACAGTAAAAGTGTATATTTTCTATATCCTTCTTTATTTTTTTATCAATTACTGTTAGAATAATTATAGGAGGATTGATAATAATGAAATTTTTAGTTACAGGAGGAGCAGGGTTTATTGGTAGTAATTACTTACATTATGTAGTTAATAAATATAGTGATGATTATTTTGTTTGTTTAGATGCCTTAACTTATGCAGGAAATTATAATAATATAAAAGATTTAGAAGAAAAGGATAATTACAAGTTTGTTCATGGTAATATTACTGATAGAGAGTTTGTATATGATTTATTTGCAAAAGAAAAGTTTGATGTAGTAATAAATTTTGCAGCCGAAAGTCATGTTGATAATTCGATTAAAGATCCAGAAATATTCTTAAGAACTAATATAATAGGAACAGAAGTATTGATGGATGCTTGCCTAAAGTATAATGTTTCAAGATATCATCAAGTATCAACTGATGAAGTATATGGTGATTTACCACTTGATAGAAAAGATTTATTATTTACTGAGAATACACCAATTCACACCTCAAGCCCATATTCAACTAGTAAAGCTAGTGCTGATTTGTTAGTAGGAGCCTATCATAGAACTTATGGTTTAAATACAACTATTAGTCGTTGTTCTAATAACTATGGACCTTATCAGTTTCCAGAAAAGTTAATACCACTTACTATTTCTAAAGCATTAAAAGATGAAAAGATACCAGTCTATGGAACTGGAGAAAATGTTAGAGATTGGATTCATGTAATAGATCATAATATAGGGGTTGATTTAATTGTTAGAAATGGTAAGAGTGGAGAGGTATATAATCTTGGTGGGCACTCTGAGCGAACTAATTTAGAAATAGTTAAAATAATATTAAAGCAACTAGGTAAGAGTGAAGACTTAATAGAGTTTGTTACAGATAGAAAAGGACATGACTTAAGATATGCCATAGATTCTAGTAAAGTAGAGAAGGAACTAGGATGGGAGAGAACTTATACTTTTGAAAAAGGTATAAAAGAAACAATAGACTGGTATTTAAATAATGAAGAATGGTTAAATGCTATTAAAGATGGTAGCTATAAAAATAGTTATAAAGATTAAAAACTAAAACTATTTGCAAATAATACTTGTAAATAGTTTTTTCTCTGTTATATAATGAAGAAGAATTATTAAAAAGGTAGTGAGTGATATGGCTAAGAAAAAAAAGAAGAGTACTAATAAGATTAATACTAGAACAATTACAAAAAATGAAATAGATAAGTTACTAGAAGATAATAATCTTATAGAAAAAAAAGATAAGATAAAAGAAGTAACACCTAAAAGAATAGAAAGAAATGAGTCTCTTTATTCTGATGAAGTAGAAGTACTTGAAACTAATGAAAAAGAAGATATTATAGATAAAGAAGTAGTAAAAGAAATAGAAGAGGAAGAAGCTTTAAATGAAAAGCTTGAAGAGGAGATAAAAGAAGACTTATCAGAAACTAAACAACAAAAGTTTAATTTTGAAGATAATCAAGTAGAAGATGAAATGGATATGAGTTTTCTAACCAAGAAACCTAGAAAGAAAAATACTAATATAGTAGAAAAGACAGTATATTCTAAATCTTTAGTAGTAGTTATTATTATTCTTATAGTTTGTTTCTTAGGATTTATTATTTTTCATTATACTACTTTTAATCATCATAAAGTAAAAGTAGTTACTAAAATAAAAGAAGTGGAAAAAGTACCTGATAATTATTTATTCTTAGGAGACTCTATCACTGACTTTTATGACCTTGATAAGTATTATAAAGATTTACCAGTAGTTAATAGTGGAATAAGTGGTAATACAACAGATGATATACTAAAAGATATGAAAAAAAGAGCTTATCAGTATAATCCTAGTAAAGTATTTCTATTAATTGGTACTAACGATCTTATCCGTGATAAATCTAATGAAGAAATAGTAGAAGGGGTAGAAAAGATAATTGAAGGGATAAAAGAAAATAGACCAAAAGCAGAAATATATTTAGAAAGTATTTATCCAGTTAATTATAAACTTTCTCCTAGTATGGTTAATGTTAGAAAAAATGATGATATAAAAGAAATAAATGAAAAGTTAGAAGATTATTGTGAAGATAATAAAATAACTTATATAGATATGTATGATTTATTAAAAGATGATGATGATAATTTTGATAGTATATATACTAATGATGGACTTCATCCTAATGATGAAGGATATGAGACTATAACTAAAAAGTTAAAGAAATATATAGATTAGTAATGGGGGATATTATGAAAATAGCAGTAGCAGGTACTGGATATGTTGGTTTATCGTTAGCGACTCTTCTTAGTACTAAGAATGAAGTTAAAGCTTATGATATAGTAGAAGAGAAAGTTAATAAGATTAATAAGAGAATTTCACCAATCAAAGATGAAGTAATAGAAGACTACTTTAAGAATAAAAAACTTGATTTAAAGGCTACTACTGATTATAGAAAAGCTTTTGAAGAAGTGGAATTTATAATTATTAGTACACCAACTAATTATGATGAAGAGACAAACTATTTTGATACAACAAGTGTTGAAGATATCATTAGAAAAGTTATCTCTATCAATAAAGATGCTACTATTGTAATTAAATCAACTATTCCAGTTGGATTTACTGATAAAGTTAAGGAAAAGTATAAGATTAAGAATATCTTCTTTTCACCAGAGTTTTTAAGAGAAGGGCATGCTTTATATGATAATTTGTATCCATCAAGAATAATTGTTGGTAGTGACACTGATAAAGGAAGAAAGTTTGCTTCCCTTCTTAAAGAATGTTCACTAAAAGAAGATATAGTAGTTAAATATATGACATCAACAGAAGCAGAAGCAGTAAAGTTATTTGCTAATACTTATCTTGCTGTTAGAGTGGCTTTCTTTAATGAGGTTGATACTTATGCTGAAGTGAAACATCTTAATACTAAGAATATAATAGAAGGGGTATGTCTTGACCCTAGGATAGGTGATAGTTATAATAATCCATCATTTGGTTACGGTGGATACTGTCTACCAAAAGATACTAAGCAGTTATTAGCAAACTATAAAGATGTACCACAGAATATGATAGAAGCAGTAGTTAAGTCTAATGAAACTAGAAAAGAACATATTGTAGATATGATTTTAGCAAAGAAACCTAAAGTAGTTGGTATTTATAGATTAACGATGAAAAGTAATTCTGATAACTTTAGAGCTAGTGCTATTCTTGATATAATTGCTAAACTAAAGTTTAAAAATATAGATATAGTTATTTATGAACCAACTATTAAAGATTATTATGATATAAGAGTAGAAAATGATATAGAAAAATTTAAAGAGATAAGTGATATAATTGTTGCTAATAGATATAGTAGTATACTTGATGATATTAAAGAAAAAGTATATACAAGAGACTTGTTTGAAAGAGATTGATGAAAAGAAAGGGAATGTTATGAAAAAGAAACTGTTCTTAATTTTATTTATACTTTTTATGTTTTCTCCTAAGAATGTTTTGGCAACTACCGAAAAAGAAGGATGGATAATAGAAAGTGATGGTTATACTTATTATTATAAAGATGGAGAAATGTTAAAAGGATTATATGTTATTGATGGTAATAAGTATCACTTTGGAGAACTATCAGGTCAATTAAAAAAAGGTTGGAGTATTACCTTAGATAAGAGAGAATACTATTCAGATGAAAATGGCATAGTTCAAGAAGGATTTAAAGGGATAGATGGAAATACATATTACTTTACTTTTGAAAAAGGAATGTATAAAAATTCTCAAACAATAGGTGGAATAAATT
>CAKOYC010000070.1 GCA_934130265.1 uncultured Bacilli bacterium | reverse complement strand
CATACTAAAGTAGGAGAAACTATGGTTGGAGCAATAGTTAATAATAGTATTGTTCCTCTAAATTATGAATTAAAAAATAATGATATTGTAAAGATTAATACTAATAAAAGTGCCCATCCTTCTAAAGAATGGTTAAAACTAGTTAAAAGTACCCAAGCTAGAAATAAGATTAGATCATACTTTACTAAGAGTGAGAAAGAATTATTTGTAGAACGTGGTAAGTATTCCCTAGAAAAAGAATTAAGAAAGAAAAAGTATAGTATTCAAGAATTCATGAAAGATGAGAATATTAATACGGTCTTAGAAACATTAAAAGTAGGTAACTTAGAAGAGTTATACTTAGAAATTGGTAATGGTAAGTATAGTCCAACTACAGTAATTAGAATTATATTTAAAGAAGAGGAAGAAGAAAAAGATAAAGAAGAAGTTAAAGTAAAGAAAATAGATAAAGAGACCTCATCAGATATAATAGTAGCAGGAATAGATAATATCAAAGTAAGTTTAGCTTCTTGTTGTGATCCAGTTTATGGAGACTCTATTGTAGGTTATATTACTAAAGGAAATGGTATAAGTATTCATAGAGCTACTTGTCCTAATCTTTTAAGAATGGATGATAGATTAGTATCTGTTAGTTGGAGTAATAATCCTGCTAGTAAGTATTCAGTAGATCTTGTTATCTATAGTAATACCAGTGATAATAATCTAGCAGATATAATTGCTACTACTAGTAAAATAGATGCTAATATAAATGGTGTTAAGATAATAGATAGAGGTAGTAATACTGTTTATGAAATGGCTTGTTTTGTAAAGAACTTAGACCACTTAGAGAAAGTACTAGTAGAACTTAATAAGAAACCATATATTAATAATATAGAAAGGTTAATGCAGTAGATGAGAGTATTAATTCAAAGATGTAAGAATGGATTTTGTGATGTTGATGGTAAAAGAGTAGGAAGTATTGATAAAGGTTTAGTCTTATTAGTCGGTTTTACTGATGGAGATAGTAAAGAGACTATTGACTGGATGGTTAATAAGATTTGTAACTTAAGAATCTTTCCTGATAAAGATGGAGTTATGAATCTTTCTATTCTAGATGTAGAAGAAAAAGTCTTATCAATATCCCAGTTTACTTTATATGCTGATACTAAAAAAGGTAATAGACCTAGTTATATCAAAGCGATGAATGGAGCGAAAGCTAAACTACTATATGACTGCTTTAATAAAAAACTAAGAGAAAAAGTATCAGTAGAGATAGGGGAGTTTGGCAAAGATATGGAAATAGGTCTTGTTAATATGGGACCTACTACAATTTTATTAGAAAGGTGATTATATGTATAAGAATAAAATTAATTATAAATTATTAAATTTCTTAATCTTAATGGGACTTTTATATATTTGTGTAACTAATATTGGTACTTGGTTTCAAATAATTAGTAGAGTAATAAGTGTTTGTTTTCCCTTTATAATTGCTTTTGCTATTGCTTATGCTTTATATCCATTAGAAAAAAAATTAGAAGAAAAAGGAGTAAGGAAAAGTATAGCTATTACTTTCTTAGTTATTATCTCTTTACTAATTATTTTTGGATTAATAGCTATAACATTACCCTTAGTTTATCAACAGTTAATATCCTTTGCTTCTAGTTTTGGAACAGTAGTAGAAGAAGTATCTAGAAAGTTTAATTTAAACTTATCTAGTTTTGAAAATACATTATCAACATCACTTAATCAAATAATTGGTAGTTTAGGTAATATCTTACAAAAAGGTACTATTGATGTAGTAGGTAAAACAGTATCTATTTTAGGTCAATCAGTTATCGTCTTAGTAGTTACTATTTATTTCCTAGCTTATATGGATAAAATAAGAGGAGCAGTTAAAAGATTTCTAAAGAGTTTAGAGAATAGAAGTTATGCTTATGTAAAAGCTCTTGATATAGAAATAAGTAACTACTTAAAAGGATTAGGACTATTTATGGTAATTCAGTTTTTTGAATACTCTATCGTCTTCCTTATTGCAGGACACCCTAACTGGTTATTATTTGGTATACTAGCTTGTCTTACTACTGTCATTCCATACTTTGGTGGATTAATTACTAACATCTTAGCCTTAATAACTGCCTCTGCTATTAGTAGTAAAGTCTTCTTTGCCACCTTAATCGTTTGTTTGATTTTCCCACAATTAGATGGTTATTTAATCTCTCCTAAAGTATATGGTAAGACTAATAATATTAATCCATTAGTAACTATCATGGTAGTATCAGTAGGAGGAACACTTGGTGGTATGTTTGGTATAATAATTGCTCTTCCTATTTATATATTAATATCAAGTAGTTATCGCTTCTTTAAAAAAGATATAGAACGCGGAGTTAGAAAGGTAAAGGAACAGATAAAATGATAAACTTTAATAAAGTAGAACTAACAGAAAAAGATAAAGCTACATTTCTAACCCATAGAGGAACTATGCATGCTGATGAAGTTTTCTCTACCGCTTTCTTATCTTTTTTGTTTAATGTAAAACTAGCAAGAGTAGGGGAAATTACCAAAGAAGATAGAGAAAGAGATGTTATTATCTATGATATCGGTTATGGTAAGTTTGATCATCATCAAGAAGATGCGAAAGTTAGAGAAAATGGGATTAAGTATGCTTCTTTTGGACTTTTATTTGACTATTATGCAAAAGATTTATTAGAAAGTCTTGGAGTAGAAGATATAGATACTGTTAAAAAAGCAATAGAACAAGACTTTGTTATCGGAATAGATGCTATTGATAATGGTGTTTTCCCATCAATTGATGCTCCATATAAAGTAAAAACAACCTCGGATTTAATAAAACTATTTAATCCCTCATATAAAAGTGGACAAGATGAAAATGAACAATTCTTAAAAGCAGTTGATGTTGCCAGAATAATATTATCTTTAGAAATAGAGCGAATAATTGGTAAAGAAAAAGCTAAAGTTAAAGTCTTAGAAGAAATTAAAAAACAAACTGGTCCTATTTTAGTATTTGATGAATATCTTCCTTATGAAGAAGTATTATTAAATACTAGTGAAGCGAAAGATATCTTATTTGTAATGTTTCCTTCAAATAGAGGAGGCTATGCTATAAATACAGTTCCAACTGATATAACAAATAGAACAGATAGATTATCTTTCCCTAAAGAATGGGCTGGTAAGAGTGGTATTGAACTTGAAAAAGAAACAGGTGTAACAGGTAGTTTATTCTGTCATGTCAATAGATTCTTGACTACAGCTAAAGATAAAGATACCGCTTATAAACTTGCTCTTTTAGCTATTGAAAAGAGTGATAATGTGTGAGAAGTATAGTTTATAACTCATCTTTAAAAACAGAAATAGGTACTCTTTTTATAACTGCTAATGATGAAAAAATCTTAGGAATCCACTTTGTAAGTGATTGTCCAAAAGATAATGAAAACTACTTAACAAAAGCCCTTAAACAAGAGTTATTAGAATATTTTCAAAAGAAAAGAACCTATTTCTCAATCTTCCCTTTAAGTCTTTCTTCCGTTGAAGAAAAGATATTTGACAGAATCCTAGCTATCCCTTATGGTATGACTATCACTTACTTTACACTTGCTAAAGAATTAGGTAATGTCAATGATGTAAAGGAAATCGCTAAAATTATTCAAAATAATCCTTACTTAATTCTAATACCATGTCATAGAGTAATTGGTAAAAATAAAAGTCTTTATAACTATCAAGCAGGTGTTAAAATTAAAGAAGAATTATTAAAATTAGAACAAGATAATTGTGCTAATAAAAAAAGTATGTTAAACTAACATTATAAATATAGGAAGGGGTCTTAATATGAGTATAATGATTTCTCTTGTTAATTTGAGAAAGATTTTCTTTTTAGTGATTTTACCATTATTAATTACCATTATTTTATTTACATTATTTACTATTGTTTTTAAGTCAGTAAATAAGAAAGAAAGACCAGAATATACTACTTATGTAATTAATTATTGGTCAAATATTTTAGGAATAATATTTGCAGCTATTGTAACAGGACTTGCTATTGGTTTTTGTATCGCTTTTGATGCGACTTTAAGTAAGTATGGATTAGTAGAAACTAATAAGATTATTTATTATGCTTTAATGATTTTTCCAATTATTCCATTTTCAATATTGATATTATTTGTTTCTAAACTTTTAAAGACACTAAAGTATAGAGAAACTCATGAATTAGATAAGAAAGAAGGAACTAACTATGGAGAATAAAAATAGTAGTCTAAAAATAGCTCTTACTTATATAGCTATTTTTATACTTATTGTATTAATAGCTATTCCTCCAATATTTAGAATTGTACTAAAAGATACAGATAACGCTAATTCTACCAATATCGTTGAAAGTAAAACGGTATTACATTGTACAAGAAAAGAAGTGGTTGGAGCAGCTAGTTATAATGTTCAAGTATTTAATACTTATAGTAATGATGTTTTGGAGAAAGTAATTATTCGTTATAATAGAACAGGAAATCTTGATGGAACTAATCAAAACAATCAATTTGAGCAAGAAATGGCAAACTTAAGAGGAAATACTAATATTGTAGAAACACCATCTACAAATGGAAGTAAATTTGAAATAAGTAAATCGATATTGGTAAAAAATTCTACTGACCAGGTTATAGGATTATATGCAAAAGATCTTACATCAGAAGAACAATTTTTAACAGCAAATAATTATAATTGTGAGATAAATAATTTTTAAGGAGTAATAATGGAACAGATAAAATCAATTTATATTCATATACCGTTTTGTCAAACTATTTGTTCCTATTGTGATTTTTGTAAATTGTTTTATAATAAAAAACTAGTTGATTTATATTTAAAAGAACTTGAAAAGGAAATAATAGAAAATTATAAAGGAGAAGAAATATCAACGATATATATTGGTGGAGGGACACCTACTAGTTTATCGTATGATCAACTTTCTTTTTTATTTTCTATTTTAAAAAAAATTAAATTAGCTAGTGACTATGAGTTTACAATAGAAGCAAATATAGACAGTCTGGATACTAATAAAATAAAACTATTAAAAGAAAATTTTGTTAATAGAATAAGTATTGGTGTAGAGACTTTTAATGATAACTATCAAAAATTAATAAATAGAAGGTTATCATACAAAGAATTAGAAAATACTATTAAATTATTGAGAAAAAATGATATTAATAATATTAATCTAGACTTAATGTATGGTTTTAAAGATGAGTCTATAGAAATATTAGATAGAGATATAGAATATTTGTTAAAATTAGATATTCCCCACATTTCTATTTATTCACTTATTATTGAAAATAATACTATCTTAAAGATAAATAATTATCAAAGATTAGATGATGATAGTGATCAAATTCTATACAAATATATAGAAAAAAAGTTAGAAGGTAATAATTATCAGCATTATGAAATTTCTAATTATGCTAAAGCAGGTTATGAATCAAGACATAATTTAGTATACTGGAATAATGATGAGTACTATGGATTTGGACTTTCAGCAGCAAGTTATTATAATGATATAAGGAAGACTAATACTGGGAGTATCACTAACTATTTAAATGGTAAAAGGAATGTAGAAATAGAAAAATTATCATTAAATGATAAGATGGACTATGAGTTAATATTAAACCTAAGATTAGAAAAAGGAGTATCTAAAGAAAAGTTTTTTAAAAGATACAATGTAGAATTAGATAAAGTATATAATTATAAAGATTTATTGGATAATAATATTTTAATGGAAAATAATAATTACTTATATGTAAATAAAGAGTATAGATATGTGTTAAATGAAGTGTTAAGTGAAATTTTAAGTTTACGTTAAGTTAACATGGGGGGGGGTATTAAATAATAATATCCTCCTTTTAGATATCCATAAAAGATAGACTGATATTATAGGTCTATTCTTTTTTGTATGAAATAAAAAAAGTACTGGTTCTATAGTCAATTGATTAATGTCAAATTAAATGATATGATTAAAATGTCAAGAATAATGATATTTGTAAAATAGAGAGGTGGAGACAGTAATGAGAGCAGTAATATCAAACTGTCAAAGAAGTAATTTTACTATTATCCTTAATGGATTAATACAAAGCTGGTATGAATCTAATATTTTTAGAGATACTAAAATAGAAAGGATAAGTAGAAAATGAATAAGGAAAAAATAAAGAAT
>CAKOYC010000069.1 GCA_934130265.1 uncultured Bacilli bacterium | reverse complement strand
ATTCTTGATTCAACAGGAGCAGAAAAATTACTTGGTAAAGGTGATATGTTATTCTTACCAATGGGAGAAGCATCACCGCAAAGAATTCAAGGGGCATTTATCGCTGATGATGAGATTAAAAAAATAATAGACTATACAATTGAACAACAAAAAGCTGAATATAATGAAGCCTTCTTAAATCTAGAAGCTAATAGCAATATGGATAAATCAGCAAGTCAGAAAGAAGATATGGAACAAGTAGAAGATGATGATGACGAGCTTTATAACGATGTAGTAACTTTTGTTGTTGAACAACAAAAAGCTAGTGCATCATTATTACAAAGAAGATTTAAAGTTGGCTATAATAGGGCAGCTAGAATAATTGATTTATTAGAAGAACGTGGTATCATTGGACCTACTAATGGTAGTAAACCAAGAGAAGTGTTGGTAAAGCTAGATAATGGTGATGAAGAGTAACTTGAAAAATACTCAACTTTATGCTATTATTATAGTGCTTGAAGAAAAGAAAGTGGGTTATGGTTATGCCAAAAACTTCATATAATGATGATGAATTTAATAGACTTATTAGTCCTATTGTTCAAAATGAAGAATATCAAAAGACAAAATTTTGTACACATCATGGCTTAAATAGATATGATCATATGGTAAGAGTAGCATATTACTCTTATAAGATTACTAAAATACTACATCTAAATTATAAAGAAACTACTAAAGGTGCTATACTACATGACTTTTTCTTTAATGAAGAAGAAAATAATAAAGTAGTAAGATTAATAGAACATCCAGAGAGAGCTTACTTGAATGCTAGTAAGTATTTTGATTTATCAAGTCTAGAAGAAGATATTATAAGAGCACATATGTTTCCAATTGGAAAAAAAGTTCCTAAATATTTAGAAAGCTGGATAGTAGATTTAGTCGATGATGTAGCAAGTATTTATGAAAAATCATTTATGATTAAAGTAAATATGAAGTTAAGTTTTAACTTAATAGTGATGCTATTAGTAATGTTTAGGAGATAACTTATGGATATTAGAGAATTATTACAAGGTAAGACTGATAAATTAGAGATAAATGAAGACTTTTTCTTTACTAAAGATTGGTATCAAAATACAGATATTATAGAACTAAAAAACGTTCATTTTATAGGTAATTTAAAAAGATACTTAGATGATAGTTTCTTTCTAGAAGGTGAATATAGTGGAGATATGATTTTAAAAGACTCCATCTCACTAGAAGATGTAACTTATCATTTTTCTAATCATTTAGAAGAAGAAGTGACAGAAAAAGTAAAAAATATTGAAAATACTCTTGATATTCTTAGTGTTTTATGGGAAAATATAGTACTAGAGGTTCCCATTAGATTTAGTGAAGTAAGTGATTACTCTAAATATCAAGGGAACGGTTGGCATCTAGTAAGTGAAGAAGAGTATGAAAAGGAAGAAGGAAATTTCCCATTCCGTGATTTGCTAGAAGGAAAAGAAAAGGAGTGAAGAAGATGTTAAAATTAGATATTCAATTATTTGCTGTACCTTTCAGAAAGGTATCAAAAACACGTAAGAGAATGCGTAGAAGTCACAATGCTTTAACAATGCCAGGAATGGTAGCTTGTAAAGAATGTGGTGAAATGATTAAACCTCACCGTGCATGTCCTAAGTGTGGTAGCTATAAAGGTAAAACTGTAGTTGCTAAAAAAGAATCAACTGAAGAATAAGATCATAGTTAAGTGATCTTTTTTTGTAATATTATTTACTTTGCTTATTAATTTGTGATAGTATATTGGTGAAATGGAGGTAAGGTAAGTATGAATAAGAAAGAGTTAATTAAAATGAAAAAGAATTTATTAGCTTTAGGATTAGTAGGTACTTTGATTGGTTCTACTGGCTGTGGTAGGAAAGTTGAAACTAATAATAATGGAACAGTTTTGGAAGATGTTCCGCAAAAATATTATAATTTTGATGAGTATTGTAAATATGTAATTAAAGATGATGAACCAATAACAGTATATAATAGTAGAAATGTGGAGTTATTTTATAATAAAGAAACTTATGATGTAAGTGAGTATATATTTAGTTCATTTACACTGTTTGCTACCGAGTATGAATTATATGATATAGAATCAGAAAAAATGTTAATGTACTGTAAAGATGGACTTTTAAGAGGTTCCTATATAGATTACAATTATACTAACTGGTATTTAAAAGAATTAGAACCAAATAATTATCAAGTAAATCTTTTAGATGCTGCTAAATACATTGAAGGATATAAAGTAAAAGATTATTATTCTTTAGAAGAAATAAGAGAAATAGAACCACAAATAGGTGATAGCTTAAAAGCTCTTAATAAAGTTAAGGTAAAAACAAAATAAATGTGCATTATATTAATAATTTTGATTTGGAGGTAAAGTAATATGAATAAAACTGAATTAAAGATAATTAAAAAAAGTTTAGTAGCTTTAGGAGTAGCTGGCACATTAATTGGTTCTACCGGTTGTGGTAAAAATGTTGAGGCTAAAGATAGTGAAGCGATTTTAGATATTGTTCCCGAAAAATATTATAATTTTGATGAATATTGTAAATACATAATTAGAAATGATGAACCAGTAAAAGTATATAATAGTGAGAATGTTTCTTTATTTTATGATAAAAAAACTTATGATGTAAGTGAATATATTGATAATTATACCTCGTCATTTTTTCCTGTATACGAATTGTATGATTTAATAACAGAGAAAATGTTGATGTATTGCAGAGATACTATGTACGGTCCAATTACAGATTATAATTATACCGATTGGTATTTAGAAGAATTAGAATCAAATAATTATCGTGTTAATCTTTTAGATGCTTCTAAATACATTGAAGGATATAAAGTAAAAGATTATTATTCTTTGGAGGAAATAAGAGAAATAGAACCACAAATAGGTAAATACTTAAAAGCTATTAATAAGGCTAAAGTAAAGACAAAGTAAGAAAGTGTGATTAACAGTCACATTTTTAATTTTATAAAAAATAAGTTATTATTATGTTGTTTTTTGTCTGATATGTTTTTTTCTTCTTGGTTTGAATCTTAATTACTGTGGTATAATAACTAATGAGAAGTTTTGTATTTAAAAAAAATAATTGCTATGTTATAATATAGTAACTGAAAAGAGGCACTATGGAAAAAGTAGATAAATTAAATAAACGAAAAATTGGTCTTGTTTTTCTTATCATGTTAGTAGTTATATTGCTTATCTTTTTTTTATTGATTCCAAGAATCAGCTTGAAAGGTAAAACAACTATTATGTTAAATATTAATAGTGAGTATAAAGAACCAGGCTATCATGCTAGTTATCTGTTTGATAATCTAACTGATAAAGTAAAAGTATCAGGAAAGATTAATAATAAGAAAGATGGAGTATATTATTTAACTTATAAAGTAAAAGGACCATTTATTACGGTTAGTACTAAAAGAAAAGTAGAAGTTAAAGATATAGAAAGACCTGTTATTACCTTAGAAGGAGGGAAAGATACTTATATCTGTCCTAATAGTAAATATAAAGAATTGGGGTATAAAGCTAGTGACAATATAGATGGGGATTTAACTAAGAAAGTGAAGATAACTGAAAAAGAAAATGAAGTTACTTATGAAGTAGAAGATAAAGCTCATAATAAGACTAGTGTTACTAGAAAGATTCAAGTAGGAGATAAGATGAAACCTACAATAGAGTTAACTGGTGGTGATATAGTCTTTTCCTATATAGGAGAAGCTTATGTAGAACCAGGCTATAAAGCTACTGATAATTGCGATGGTGATATAACTGGAATGGTTATAACTAGTGGTAGTGTTGATATTAATAGTAGTAATGATCAAGTACTAACTTATACAGTAGAAGATAAAGCTCATAATAAGACTGAAGCTAAAAGAACTGTAAAAATGGTAAGAAGAGATAGTCCTGGTACTATTTACTTAACCTTTGATGATGGACCTAATTATGGAACTACTAATGTTATTCTAGATATCTTAAAAGAAGAAAATGTAAAAGCTACTTTCTTTGTGACTGGTAAAGGACCAGATGAATTAATTAAGAGGGAATATGATGAAGGACATACTGTTGCCTTGCATACCTTCTCTCATAATTATCAAACCGTCTATCAATCAGTAGATGCTTATTTTAATGACTTAACTAAAGTTCATGATAGAGTAGCATCTATTACTGGCTATGATAGTAGAATTATTAGATTCCCAGGAGGTAGTAGTAATACTATTAGTAGACACTATCAAGAAGGAATAATGACTACCTTAACTAAAGAAGTTATAGAAAAAGGCTATTACTATTATGACTGGAATATATCTAGTGGTGATGCTGGTGAATATAAAGATTCAAGAAGCATCATAAATCAAGTTACTAGAAACTTATCAAAAGAGAGGACTAATATGGTGTTAATGCATGATATAAAACCATATACAAGAGACGCTTTAAGAGAAATTATTAAATATGGTAAAGAAAATGGTTACCACTTTGATAAGATAACACCAGGAACTAAAATGATAAGACAAAAAGTTAATAATTAGAGGAGATGCTATGAAAAAGTATTATAAACCTAATATTTATATAAAAGATATTTATCAAATACCTATTGCTAAACTAAAGAAAGAAGGAGTAAAAGCTTTAGTCTTTGATCTTGATAATACTATTGCTATGACAAGTGAAAAGTACCCAAATGAGAAAGTAGTTAAATACTTTAAGACCTTGAAAAAAGACTTTACCTTATTTATTCTTTCTAATAGTCCTAGAAAAAGAGTTAAACCGTTTGGTGATAAATTAGAGATTAAGTATTATCATTTATCCTTAAAACCAAGTACTAGAAATATGAGAAGACTTCTTAGAGAAAATAATCTAGCTAAGGAAGATATAGTCTTAATAGGTGATCAATATATGACTGATATGTTATTAGCTAAAAAATTAAAGATAAAAACAATACTAGTAGATCCAATATCTAATAAAGAATTTAAAATAACTAGTATTAATAGATTTCTAGAAGGAAGAATACTAAAAAAACTAGCTGAAGATAAAATATTAGAGAAAGGAAAATATTATCATGAATGAAGAAAAATACTGTAAAGGTTGTGGTATTAAACTGCAAGATGAAAATGTTTTACAAGAAGGGTATACTGTTAGTCTAGAACAAGATTATTGTCAAAGATGTTTTAGAATTAAAAACTATGGTGATTATCAAGTGGTTACTAAGAGTAATGATGAATATATAGATATATTAAAAAAAGTAGGAGAGACTAAAGATTTAGTCTTATATATAGCAGATTTACTAAACTTAGAAGAAGACTTTGAAGAGATTAGAAAATATATTCCTAATAAAATGATATTAGTCTTAAATAAGAAAGATGTTTTACCAAAGTCAGTTAAAGAAGAAAAGATTCTTGACTACTTTAATAATATGGATACACCATTTGAGAAAGTTGTAGTTATTAGTGTAGAAAAGAATCAAAATATTGATTACTTATTAAAACAGATTAAACTATATCAAACTAGTAAAGATGTTTATGTAGTAGGACATACTAATGCTGGAAAGAGTACATTAATTAATAAACTTATTTCTAATTATTCAGATAATAATGAAGAGTTAACTATCTCACCACTTCCTGCTACTACTTTAAGTACTGTAAGAATAGAACTTAATGATTATTTAACATTAATAGATACACCAGGACTAGTCGATAGTGGTAGTATAGTCAATGTGGTAGATAAGAGTACTTTAAAGAAAATAAGTCCTAGAAAAGAGATTAAACCTAAAACTTATCAAGTTAGAAAAGGACAAAGTATTTTAGTAGATGACTTATTAAGAATAGATTATACAAGTGGTGAGAAAAATAGCTTTACTTTCTATATGTCTAATGATTTAAAAATAAGAAAGATAGCAAGTAAGAGAATGGACTTAAAAGAAGAGATGGGTAAGACTACTCATCAGATGAAGTTTGATGAAGATTTATGTATTAATGGCTTAGGATTTATCAAGATGGTTAATCAAGGAACAGTTGATATTTATACTTATCCAAATGTTACAAGTTATACAAGAAAAAATTTAATATAGAAGTGGAGGGATAATAATGAATCAACAAGATATCATAAGAGAGATTAGACAAAAAAATGATATAGTTGATATCATTAGTGAAAAAATCCCTCTTGTTGCTCGTGGTAAAAATTATTTTGGTGTTTGCCCCTTTCATGATGATACTAATCCTTCTATGAGTGTATCAAGAGAA
>CAKOYC010000068.1 GCA_934130265.1 uncultured Bacilli bacterium | reverse complement strand
CTGCTACATATTTTAACTGTGGTGCAAACTTAGCAAATTCTTTTTCCCAGTTATAAACAAGAGCTGTAGGTACTACAATAATTATCTTAGCTAGAGGCTTTTCTTTTAATATTTGTTTAATAAAAGTAATCGTTTGTAGACTCTTACCTAGTCCCATCTCATCAGCTAAAATACCACCTAAATCACATTTATATATAGTATTTAACCATTTAACCCCATCTTTTTGATAATCTCTTAATATTTTCTCATCATCTTTATCAAAAAAAACACTTAAGTTTTTATACTTTTTAAAGTTAGAAATAAACTCATCAAATAAATTATTAGTTTCAATATTTTTATATTTACTATTCTTTAAACTATCAATATATATAGCTCTATATTTAGGAATAACTACGTCTCCTTCTAAGATGTCACCTTTTGATAAATCAAGATCTGTTATCAAATTATTTAATTGTTCTAACTCTTCATTATCTTCTAAGGATACTACATTATTATTCTTTAATTTATAATACCTTTTCTTTTGTTTTAAAGCACTAAATAGACTATTTAAATCTTCTTGATTAATCCCTTCTACACTAAACTTATAAGACATTATTCCATCTTGTCCAATACTAAAGTTACTACTAGTAGAAACATTTTTCAAAACTTTAGTATTATCTATTTTCTTACTAGTAAATACTTGATACTTTTCGGATAGACTAGCAAGTACTTCGTCTAAGAAATAATACATCTCATCATCATCTGTCATAATAAAAGAATTTTTATCTTCTATAAATTTATAGTTTAAGATATCTTCTACTACTTCAGCCTCATAATCATTATCTCTTAAAAAATCCGTCTTATCAAAATAATTAATCTCTTTTCCTTTATAATCTAAGACAATATCACACTTAAGTTTAGAATAAGATATATCAAAGTATAACTTAACACTAGGTTTAGTAGGTAATTCTATCTCAGTTACGTTATTATCTATAGTAATATTATTTTTTACATTATTTAATAAGCCATTACTAAATTCTTTAATACTATTTTTATCAAAGACTAATTCATCTATCTTTCTTTGTCTTAATTGTTTTAATAAGTCTCTATCTTTTCTATCTAATATATATAAGTTATGATTATAGGCAGCAAATTTATAGTCATAATCTAAGAATTTATAGTTTTCTACATCATCTAGTTTTAAAACAAAGTTACCATCACTATCTTTACTAAGATTATATTCTGTTGGTAAACCATTATAAACGTTATAAATTTTGCCACTACCTATTATGGTAAATTCCTTTTCTCCTATAATACTTAGTATTGTTTCAAACGCTTTAATATTAATTGATATATAACCACTAGAAACATAATAATAACTATTTCTTTGACCCACTAAGTCTCCTAAGTATTCAAGTAATTCTGCATCTTTGTTATCAAAATAATACTTACTAGGACTATAAATTAAGTTTTTCCCAAACACATATTCTTTTCTTTCATTATAAGCATCTATGAAATTAGAGGCTTTTCCATAAGTTGATAAAGTATACTTTTTCTTATTACCTATTTTTACTTTTAGATAGATATCACCATACCTAAATTGAAATTCCAACTCTATATCTAACTTCTCTTTGATAGTATTTAAATCAGTATTTTTATAACTTGCTAATATTTCTTTAGATAGAGCTAATTTATCTATAAACTCATAACTTGATATAGTATCATAACAATTTATTAAAACAGCTGCTATGTGCTTACAAGTCTTAGCTCTTTCAAATTGAGGGCAACTGCAAGAATATCCTTCTATTTCTTTACCATTATTTTTAACTTTAACAGTATAAAGTTTTCTTGAAATTTCAGATTTTACTCGGTAAGTATGCATAAAACTATTAGCTAACTTGGTTAAATCGTCTCTTCTTATTTCTCTACTATCATACCATCTTCCTTTTATAAAAGAGTCTCTCCCTACAATTCCTAATATATATCCATAATTCATGAAATTCCTCCTAAAACAATATATCTTTGTGGCAACTACATACTAGTATACAAAAAAAGACATATATTTACAAACATTTTTTTGTAAAGTAAAAGACTGATTTTGTTTCAGTCTTAAAATTTAATTATTATCATTACCACCAAATAGTCTTAGTAAATAAATAAAAATATTAATAAAGTCTAAATAAAGTTGAAATGCTCCATATATTGTCCCATTTTCTTCACCAAGGCTATCAAACAATACTGGTAGTTTTTTCATATCATAACTTATATAACCAATAAAGACTATCATACCAATAATACAAATTATAAGATCTACAGTGTTGCTTCCAACAAATATATTAATTAAACTGGCTATAATTATTCCTAGCAGCATCATTAACAAGGTATTTCCAAGTTTATCAAGTGACAGATTAGTAAATGTCCCAAATAAAGCAAAAATACCAAACACAATTGCTGTTATTAAGAATATTAAAATTAGACTTTTCATTTCAAAAGCCATAAAGATAGTAGAAAATGTTATTCCTGTTACAAACGAATATAACAAATAACAAAAGGTTGCTGTTGCACTACTCATTTTATGAATACGTGCTGATAAGAAAATAGCAAGACCAAATTCTACTAGCAATATGACTATATAGCCTACTCCATTCATCAAATTAATCATAGCATTTTCATAACTTGATAAAAAAGCTCCTGTTGCAAATGTTAATAATAATCCAGCAAACAGCCATCCATATACTTTAGAATATAACTTATTCATTCTTACCTCCTACCTCTATATACTAGTATAACATATTTTATTTTTTTTACCAGTATTACTTCTTTCTTAGAATCCAAATAAACTTATCACCATACTTTTTTTCTTTAAACATATCATAGCTATCACTACAATATAGTTTAGATTCATCATCACTTTCTAAAATCATTAAACCACTATTTTTTAATAAATCATATTTTTCAATTAAAATAATAGCTTTTTTAATATAGTCTGTCTTATATGGGGGATCAATAAAAATTAGGTCATACTTCTCATTGGTTTCTTTTAAAAAAATATTAAAATCTTTTAAATACACTTTACAATTATTTATATCAAATTTTGATAAGTTTTCATTGATAGTTTTAATTGCCACTTTATTATTATCTATAAAAGTACAACAGCTAGCACCTTCACTAATAGCCTCAAGTCCTAGGTTACCACTTCCTGCAAATAAATCTAAACAATTACTATCACTAACATAATTTTGAATCATAGCAAATAAAGATTCTTTTACTCTGTCCATTGTAGGACGAGTTCCTTCTATACTATAACCATTTAGATTTCTTCCCTTATATTTTCCACTAATTATCTTCATCTCTTATCTCCCCTAAATACTTATTACAAGACAATATTAAAAAATTTAGTCTATTTTCCAATTTTTTATATTTTTTATATTTTTCATCAGCATATATTTCTCTTCGCAAATTTTCATCATACGTATTATGATACAAGTTTATTTTATCAAGTAAATAATTATCTTTATAAATAGCTTCTAGACTATTTTTTAGTTCCTTTTTAATTAGAGAATTATTAATCATAAAAATAAGTTCTTGATAACAATTAAGCATAAAATCACCAACCATCTAATTATATTATAGTTTACTATTTCTTAATTTTCAAATCATTCTTAAAACGAAAACTTCCACTAGCAGCTCTTTTTAAATATCCATTATAACTAGCTACTACAGTATCAGTTTTATCTGGATATTTTTTTCTAACACTTTTAACTCTTTTTGCTACTCTTCTTTTTGTTTGGGAGTTTAATAAGATTAATAATTTTTTATCTTTTAAAATGAATCTATATCCTAAAAAACAAAAGCCATGGTGAATTTCTATTATTTGTGTTTTCTTATTGAGTTTTAATTTAACTTCTGCTAATTTTTTCTCAATCTCACCTAAACAATATTTAAGATATTCTCTATCCTCATGAAAAAGAATAAAGTCGTCCATATATCTTACGTAACACTTTATTCTAAGTTTTTCTTTTATAAAATGATCCAAGTCATTTAAATAATAAACGGCTAATATTTGACTAGTCATATTACCTATAGGTAAGCCTTTTCCTTTTTTATAATAAGGAATACTCCTAAGTTTATCTACATGTTCTTGATAATCATTAATAGAAAGATTGCCAAGTCTTTTGATTTCTTCATTAACAGCTTTACTGATACAGTCATTAATATAATCATGATTAGTACTATTAATTATCTCTTTTACCAAATTAAATACTTTCTCTTCACTAATTAAGTTAGCTAACTTTTCAAGTAATATTTCATGATCAATTGAGTAAAAATATTTAGCTATATCACATTTTAATATATATATCTTATCATGTTTATATTTTAAATTGTTAATATATTTTTTTACATACCAAATACCTTTACTTGACCCCATTAATGGCCTAGTAGCAACATTCATAGGTAAAAGTAAAGGATCAATTAAAGGAAATAAAAAATAAGTACTTACTAAATGATTAACTATTTTATCAGGCATACATTCACTCATAATAAGTCTATATTTGGGTTCCTTGATGATAAATATATTATATCTTCCATGACTATATTCTTCACTTTTTAACCTATTATAAATAGATATAATATTACAAGAAAAAAATAGTTCAAATACAAAAATCTTTTCTTTATGTCTAGTATTATTTCTAACTATTTTATAAACATCCATAAGATTTTCGATTGTAACTACTTTATCATAATCAAGTGTTTTTCTTTTCACTTTTAATCACCCCATAAGAAAGTTTTTTCATCTCAATTAAAAAATTACTAACGGATACGTACTTCTTAGGGCTAATAATTTTTTTCTTATAACTAACACGCATATAATAATCTAACATAGATATTTCTATTACTAATGATTTTAAATACTTCAACTTAATTCTATTAGTATCTTCTATTCTATAAGAATATATATCTTCAATAATTTGATACATAGTTTTTTCAATATTCTGTTTTAACACTACCTCTTTTTTAGGATAATTAATTAACTGTTTATTTATATAGTCAATTGTTTTTTCACTACTAGAAAGAAGTTTAAAACCATCATTAGTAGAATTCATCTATAAAATCCTTAATTTTATTATAATTATCCGGATTAGCAGAAATTATATTTTTAATTCTTTCTAACAACAACTCATTAGAACACTTACTATAATAACTTTTCTCAGCTATCTTAGCTATATCATTATATAAATTATCACAACTACTATAATTTTTTTCTTCTTCTTCAAAAATATAGAAAGAGATATTTTTCTCTTTCAAATTCGTTGTTACTTTTTCAAAAGCAGAAATTGGAAAACCAAGTTTTGAATTATTTATTTGATAGGAAAACAAATAATTTAAAACAATAGCATCTTTTGAAAAGGTAACATAAAAGCTACCAACTTTAAACAACACGACTTCATCTTGATGAACTTTTTTTAGTTCTTCATATTTTTCTTTTATTTTCATTTTACACCCATATAGTTATGCCAAAGACCAGCCTTGTTTCCAATCTATGATTATGGTATTACCATTACTTCCTCAGATTATCAACCTTAATCGATAATTCACGGTCAAAGTTAGTATATATAATACTAATTTATAGTAGGAATCTGGGCGGACCCCATTCGAATTCGTCACGTTATTCCACGGATTCAAACTTCCTGATGGCATCACATTCCAAACATTCGCATTCGAGTTGTTAGAATCGAAGTTAGACGGAGAAAGCGAAAGTGAAAGGAACAGAAAGGAAAAAGGTCCGTTAATAGACTACCCTTTTATTTATATTTTTTTCAATGCACCATATTTTTCAACTAAATAGAAAATTATTTACTAGCTAATTGAAGTATACATTATATCTTCTGGCATATTTAATTTCATTTATATTTTTTGCTAGGCAAAATGATGAGTCATTTTGCCTAACGCTTCTTTTATGATACAACGAATGGATTTAGTGATGAGCCATCACCTTTAGTTATCAGTGTATTAGCTTTCAGGTTGATAACTGGGCGGACCCCAAGCGAATACGCCACGTGATCCCACGGAAGCAAACTTCCCGATGGCATCACAAACCAAACATACGCATACGAGTAGTTAGAATCGAAGCTAGACGGAGAAAGCGTCCAGAAGTATTTACCATTATATAGATAATAATTACTATTTGGCGAATAACTGTCATTATAGTATGCTCGTCCTCCAGCAAGTGCTACTTCATCTGCTTGAATCAATCCAATAGGATAATCTAGCTTAGCACTTGTATTTGATACTTTAAATCTATCGCTTTCCTGACTACA
>CAKOYC010000067.1 GCA_934130265.1 uncultured Bacilli bacterium | reverse complement strand
TATGGCAAAGTTCCTTAATTGATTTGTAATCTTCCTTAGACAGATGTTTTATCTGCTGTTTTACAGTAAGATACATGCGTTGTCCCTCCTTTCGTCAGATTCCCTATGTATCTGTTATACTGATTATTTTACCAAGAAACAATATTATCAGTAAAATATATATTTCGTGGTTGCTTACATCCCACCACCTAAAGGTAGTGGGTTTTACGCTCTAAGTTATAAAATCTTTTCTCATCTTCAGTTAAATTATCATATTCTTTTTCTGTTAACTCTTGTTTTATAGTTTGCACTGCAAAATATGTTTGCCCTAAAGCAACTACCTGTTTTCTAGAATCAGCATTCTGAACAATAAATAACAAGCATATCTAGACAACTTATAATCCATGATATTCCTTGAAGTCCTAGAGCCTATTTTAACCATTTTTCCCACTTGGGCAAAATGGTCAGTAACTCCATAATTACTCTTTTCACAAGCAATTTTTGCATTTTCAATCACATTACAAAATTTATCCCATCTTTTGTACTCTAGTACTACTTGTAATTCTCTAGCATACCAATATTCCTTATCATATTCATTAGTATGTTTAATCCTCTCAAAAATTGTTTCATTGTACTCATTTATTTGATTCATGTTCCACCTCCAAAAAATTTTAAATATATAATATTACAAAAACATATGTTCGTCAATACTTATTTTGAATTATTTTTATAATTCTTTTTGAAAGTACTCATAAACTCCCCTAGTTATACTTAAAGCTAGTCTTTTTTGATAATCTTCTTTTTGTAATAAATATCTATCATTTGGATTAGATAAAAAACCACATTCTATTAAAACACCAGGTACTCTAGTATTAGAATATAAATAAAGATTAGTCTTCTTAATAATTCTCTTAGTCTTAAACTCCTTTTTAAATTCATTATGAATGCTTTCTGCTAATAAGAGATTATTCTTATTTATAGAATGATATAAAACCTCTTGTCCTCTACCATTCCCTGCATTAATATGAATAGAAAGATACAAATCACTCTTTTTATTTTGAATAAATAATATTCTTCTATATAAGTCTCCTCTTTTCTTTCTAGCATCCCACTTACTAGATAAATCTTCATCAACCATTCTAGTCATATAAACAGTTGCCCCATTTTCTTCTAATACTTTTTTTAATTGATAAGATATCTCTAGATTTAAATCCTTTTCCATAAGTTTACCAGACATAGTCCCACTATCTCGCCCACCATGCCCGGGATCAATTGTAATTATTTTCCCTTCCAGTGGTAATATACTATTCACTTTAGCATCCACTAATTGAAGTGATATTAATAATGTAAAAAAAAGTATTAACATTAAACTCTTATATTTTCTAATAAACATATAAAAACACCTAGTAAATTTTATGTTTACTAGATAATTTTAATCACAATAATAACAGGATAATTAAATAAGTAACTTTACTTAGATTTATTTAAATTTTTTCTTTCTTTTGTAGCAACTAACGTTCCATCTGTCTTGTAAATTGATACTCGAATGACATCATCATATAAATTTAAGGACCTATTCAAAATATCATCTACAAAAATAAAAGAAGGGATATCATCCCCATCAATAATTGGATCACAATCAGCAAAGCCAAGCATAAATCCTTCTATTGTTTTACAATAAGCACCAAGTGAATACTTATTATCTTTTTCAAAATATACAATTCTATACCCTTCATCATATTTTTTTCCACAACCAGCATCTATTAGTTTTTTAGGTAAAATTCTCATTTTATCAACTCCTAACCGCGTAATTATAATTCAATAATCACTCTATTATTAAAATTCTTTTGCAAAGATAATACTAACTTTTTCATTGAATTACTATATTCATTAACATAATAATAAGGGGTTGTTCAAAAATAAATGCTAATTTTTTATGAAGTTATAACAAGACTCCATTTTTCTATAACGTTTTCTCTATAAACACGTTTTCTTTCTAGTATTATTATTTCTTCTTTGTCTATGCTAATTCCTTTTTTATATTCTTTATTAACTAATGTTGCTTGTGTATAAACACCATTCCACTTTACTTTATTAATCATTTTAATTAATTTATCAACGGTATTAATAATTAATCCACTCCAAGACAGTTGCAATCTTGCCCAATATCTTTCTATTGGATTATATTTAGAAGAATATGGTGGATAATATACTAATTTAATTGAGATATTATATTTTTTTAATAAGTCTATTAGACATTTAATCCATAACGTTCTTCTGCTACTATTTTCTGGTCCATTATCTAAAAATATAATTAATCTTTTAATATCAAACGTTTCTTTCTTTTTCTTTAAGTAATCATCGATACAATCTACTTTAAAATTTGCTGTTGAAATTCCTTTACTACAATAAACAAATGTTTCGTTAGCTTTTACCAAAAGGAACTATACTACAGTCAAAATTAGTGTCATGATCTAGTGCATGTTTATTAAACCAAGAATATCCATTATCACTAATATTTCCTATTTTCTTTCTATTTTTGTCATCTATAGAAATTACTGCAACATCATTGTTAGATAAAGAAATAAATTGTTTGGTTTCATTAACATTTTCAAAAATTGTCTAAAAAATTCATATTTCATTACTACAAAATCATGTATTTCTTCCCATGTTTTCATACCGCATAAGCAAGAGATAACAATACATATTACAACGTCCCATATTTTATACTTTATTTTTACTTGCTGTCTAGTATCTGTTAATTCTTTCATTGCTTCTTTTAAATTTTTTAATATTGTCGGTGTTAAATCTTTCCAAGCAGATATACCAAATTTTTTTTCAAATATTTCTTTTGGCTTTTATCTAATTTATCAATGTTTTTTATTGGTTTCACTTATTAACACTCACAATTCTATATTAATTATGATAACATAAATGGTTTGTTTTCTTAGTACTTTTGCTTCAAATAACTAGATAACTACTAAGAAAAAGACTATGAAAAAATTTTTTCATGTCTTTGACCTGACAAATTTGTATAATTTCGTAAATTTTAGCAAAAGTATGATATAATAATTATATAAGGAGGACTTGATTATGGATGTAAGCAAATACTTAGAACTTGGATTTAAAACTCCAGAAGAAATGCTATTTTATATAGATGTCTTTGGTGGAAATTGTATAAAAGAAAAAGAGCCAACCTCTTTAGAAGAACTATTAAGAAATTTAGAAGACGAAAGTAGTATTTCATTTGTTTCCAAAACAAAACAAAATTATGATGAGGAAATTAGTAAAGAAGAAACTAGTCCTAAATTAGCAAAAATGAGTCTTGGACATTTATTACGTGGATGTTCTAATTTATCAGAAGTAGATAGATTAATTGCTATATGGTCTTATTATACTGAATTAGGAAAAGTAAAAGAATATTTATATGATGACACAGGAATAGCTCTACTTCAAGATTTTTTAAAAAAAGCCACTTCAATTAATGATGATGAAATAAATAAATTAATTGAAATGAGAAAATTACACATTATTGGAGAATATTATCCATATAAAGATTTGTGTAATACAGCACATCAATATCTTCTTACACGAGTAAACGGTTTAGATATAGCTTCACAGGATAAATTTTCAAGTTATATAGGTGATTCTACTTCACAAAAAGAAAATAATTTCAGAAATATTTCAAAAAGAGATAAAGCCTTTGTTGAAGTTATGTCTCAATACTCTAGAATGCAAGATGAAAACATTGAAAGAAGAAGACAAGAAAGATATCAATCTATGATTGAAGAACTTGATGAATCTCAACAACCACCTTTTAGAAAAAAATAAAGCCATAATTTTGCTTGGCTTTTTGCTTTGCTAAAATTATGGATAAATGGTGTGCAAAAGGAAGGTTCCCTTTGCACACCGTTATTGCTCTGCCAATAGCGTAGTGTGTTACCATTTCGGAATAAATGGTCTATTAAAGACGAGCATTTGAAATTTGCTCGTCTTTTTAAATACCTATATATTTATTCTTTATTGTATAAATAATCATTTATTTCTTGCTCTTTAGGTTACAATTCAGACTAGACAACCATTAAAAACAGGTAGAATCTGATATAATCTATCTGTTTTTTATATTAATATTGGATTGCCATTAAGTATGGATGTAACTGCTTGATATAAATTTATGTTATTTTTTGCATATGTTGATAAACAACTTTTTGTAACAGCATATATATTAGCACCTTCAACACTTCTAAATTTATCAGTTTTTTGTTTTATCCTAACGCCTCTTAAATCAGCTTCAGCACAATTATTTGAAAAAGGAATAAAGAATTTTTTTATAAGCATTAGTAGATAAGTCTTTTTTTCTTTCTTCCGTACCTTTAGAAAGTATTTCTAAATATTGTTTTTTGAATTCATTATATTGTGTATCACTTATCATCTTTTTTCTCTTTGCTATATAATCATCTTTTATTTCCTTCATACTAAAAAGTAAATTTTTTAGTTGTTTAGCCCAAGTATAATTTGTAAATTCTGTTACAGCATTTAAATATCTTAAGATATGTACATTATCTGCTCCATAATTGTAATACATTTTATAATGATCATGTACTATAATTCCTTTATAATTATTTAAAAAGCCAAACTCATCCACATCATTTTTACTCCTTTGTTCTGTAACATATTGAAGAGTATGTTTACCATCAGATACATTATGCAAGTAATATTGTTTACCATTAATTATGATGGGAGTTTCATCAACAGGCAATACAAGAGCATTCATCAATTCATCCTTTATATATTTGTATTCTGTGTCTATTAGCAAATTATATATTTCTTTATTTCATGAATAAAAAGAACCTTTTGATGTTAAAAGATTATTATTAGTAGTATCATAAAAAAACTTTGTATTCCATCTATTTTTGATTTAACAAACAACAATATGCTTTTATATTATTTCCATAAGTTACTGGAAGTCTAGTGATTGAGGTTGGCTTGTCTGGATAAATAATATGCTTTATTACTTTTCTTTTAATTTCAATATCATATTCATATTTTATAATCGGTGTTAAGGATTTATTTATTTCAGTTTATTTTCCTCTATAGTTATTATCTCATCTATTTCGTTGTTTTTTATCATTGTTTCTATTTGTTCATTTGTTAAGGTTTTTCCCATATGATTTTTTTGACCGCCCTTATTTTTAGTAGATTTACTTCTATTGTTTGTAATTACTTTTTTATATCCGTTTATACTTGATGGCTTTGATGAATTTGAACTATCTTTGTTTTTATTATTTTTCAATCTTTCTATTTCTAATAATAGTTCTTGATCTTTTTATTAGCTTCTTCTAAACTTTTAGTTAATTTTTTGTTACTTTCATTTAATTCTGATATTGTTAATGACATATTTAAAATAGTACTATTAATTTTATCTAATTTTTTATTTAGTTCTTCAAATTGTTTATAAAAATCATTTACATATCCTATCTGTGTCATTCTCATTGCCACCAATCTTCTATATGCATATAATCATATTTTGTTTTTCCTTAAAATAAAGAAATTAAATTATACAAAAAGAGGCTTTTGGCAAAATTATACAATTTTGCGACAGCCCCTTCTTACTTTTTGACACTTTTGATGATATATTTACTTTTTTTAAATCAGATATCATAAAAAAGTAGCAACTTATTCATTAACTGCCAAACAAGCATGATTAATTGTACCAGTTATTAGATTACTAACTTTTAAAACTATTATCTCTGGATTCTCAATCATTCCCCTATCAATCCAGTCTAAAACTATAGAAACAAAAGCATACTTATAAAAATCTGTTATAAACTTTTTATCTTCTTCTCTTAAATTTTTACCTTTAGATTCTTCAACTATCTCACTATATATAATCGGATAAACCAATCTATATAAATTAGTTCTTAATACTTCAACGGAAACAGAATGATAAATATTTTCTACAACCTCTTTTTCTTTTAAGACTACTTTAAAAATCATCAAAAACTTATCTTCCCATTTTTCACATTCATCATTTTTATTCAAAATATTATCCACTTCATCAATGCATAGCCATTCAACTAAATCTTTTATATCTTGAAAATGATAATAAAAAGTTTGTCTATTTATAGCACATTTATTGGCTATATCAGTTATTGTTATCTTAGTGACATCCTCCCCCGCCTAAAGAGGTGGGGGCTTCCTTTCGTACAAAAGCGAACAGTCGGTTCTCGTTCGATAATACCAGTGTACTAAGCATAAGCGAGCTAACCCCGTGTGTCCCACGGTTTATTTTGTTTTAAGTTATGCGAGAACTAACCGCAT
>CAKOYC010000066.1 GCA_934130265.1 uncultured Bacilli bacterium | reverse complement strand
ACAATGATAGTACAGCCTATAACATATAGTTCAAATAGTTTACTATCAGCCCAAACAAATACAACTGATTCATCAATCAAAACAAAACTAGATAGTTGGTATAAGAGTAATCTTGCAAGTTATATATCATACTTAGCAGATGAAACATTTTGCGGTGATCGAAGTATAACTTCAGGTTCAGGATATTTAACTACACCAACAACTTTGTATGGAGCCTATACCCGCTTACAAGATAAAAATACACCAAGTTTAAAATGTAATCAGGAAAATGATAGATTTAAAGTATCAAATACAAGTGCTAAGCTAGATTATCCTATTGGTTTAATCTTATCAGATGAAGTGGCCTTTGCTGGAGGAAGAGCGTACTATAATGGTAATTATTTACCAAATAGTAACTATTATCTATACAATGGAAAATATTACTGGACTCTTTCTCCATCCATCTTCAATTCTTATGGTTTGCGTTCATATGTTTGGTCTGTTGTGTCTTCAGGAAGCCTGTATCCATGGTATCTCGTGTCGTATTCATATGGAGTCCGTCCAGTTATAAATTTAAAACAAAATGTAACTATTTCCAAGGGAGATGGAAGTGCTCTTAATCCATTTGTCACTGCAAATTGATAATATTTGTGAAAACAGTTGAATGCTATTTTTGTATTAGTAAATTAAAAATACTCTTGACAAATATCTATTAATTTCATTATTCTAATAAGTAGAATGAGGAGGAAAAATGATGGAAATTGAAAGAGTGATAACTGGTACTTTAGATGAGAATTGTTATATCTTAAAGAAAGATGGCAAGTGTTTATTAATAGATCCAGGATCTGATAGTGATAAGATTAAAAAGTCTATGGGAGATAATAAATTAGTAGGGATACTTGTAACCCATTCTCATTTTGATCATGTAGGAGCATTAAGAGATTTCTTAAAAAATAATAGAAAATTAATGGTATATAAGAAAAGTAATTTAAGTGATTTAGAAGAGAAAGAAATAGAACCATTTAAGTTTAAGTGTTATTATACTCCTGGACATAGTAATGATTCTGTAAGCTTTTTCTTTGATGAGGTTAATACACTGTTTGTTGGGGATTTTATCTTTAAGAATACAATAGGTAGAACTGATCTTCCAACAGGAAATGAAACTGATATGAAAAAATCGTTAGCAAGATTAGAAGAATTTGCTAATGATACAAAGATATACTCTGGACATGGTGATTTGACTACTTTAGAAGAAGAAAGAAAAAATAATCCATATCTATAATATCTGTGATATAATTTAGTTGAAGAAGAGAAAGGTGGTTACTATGTATATTGATTTAATTGTACTTATAGTATTAATATTATTAGTTATTATGTTTTTTAGACAGTTTTCTAGTTTTGTCTATTTTATTGCTATAGCAGATATATTTCTTAGAATATTAACCTTTATTGGGGAGAATATTCCTCTTGCTGATGTATCTGCTGTTATAAATAAATATATTCCAAAGAGTATTTTAGCTATTATAGGTAGTTATACTAGTGGACTTTTGTATACAATACTAGCGTGGGTCTTTATTCTAATAATGATTATCTTTGAATCATATATAATTAAGTTCTTTATAAAGAAAAAGAAGGTGTAAAATGAAAAATGGTTTATGGACTAAGATAGTAATAGTAATTATTACTTTAGAAATATTAGTAGGGGCTATCTATTATGGTTATAAAAAAATAGTTACTACTGATTCAGGTAGTTTATCTACTAAGAATAAAACTGTTACTACTCTATATAAAAAAATAGCACATGAAGATTTAGAAATACTAGATGTAATGGAAAATAAAGCAATGTTATATTATGCTTATAATAATATAGAAAATAAAGATTCTATTAGTTGTGAAGTAATAAATGTTAATAAAGAAGGATATACTTGTAGTGGTTTAACTACTTTTGTTAAGAAAGAAACATTAGAAAAAGCAGTTAAAGATTTATATGGAAAAGATATTAGTGTAAATATAGAAGACTTTGAAGTGTCTAAAAAAGAATATGCTTTATATGATGAAGAGCATAAAGGAGTAGTAATTGTTACTAAAGAAGATAATTCAGAACCTATTAATATTAAATTAAAGAGTGCTAGAAAAGAAGATAATAAAATAGTATTAACTACTGAGGTATTAGATGGTATCTATGGAACAGTTAAAAATACTTATCAGTATACATTTGAAAAAAGTGGGAAAGACTATTATTTAACTAAGAAAGAAAAAGTAAGGACGTGATAATATGTATGATAGTATTAAAAGTGAAATAGTTAAAGCGATGAAAGAGCATAATAAGGAAAGACTTAATGTTTTAAGAATGGTTAAAGCAGCTGTTGATTTAGAACATATTGATAAGAAAGTTGAAATTAATGATGAGTTAGTTTTAAGTGTAGTATTAAAACAAGTAAAGATGAGAGATGATTCTATTGAACAGTATTCTAAAACATCAAGAAGTGATTTAGTAGAGAAAGAAACTATGGAACTTAATATTCTAAAAGAGTTTTTACCAAAACCATTAACAGATAGTGAAGTAGATGAATTAATTAGTGAAGCAATAGAGAAAATAAAACCAGAAGGTATGAAAGATATGGGTAAGGTAATGGGATATTTATCACCTAAAGTAAAGGGTAGAACTGATCAAAAAGCTTTATCTATGAAAATAAAAGAAAGATTACAATAAACTTTTCCTAGTATGTTGGAAAAGTTTTTCCTTGGGAGGTAAAATGGATACATATATATACGAGAGAGAACTAAGAGAAAAAGGGATAAAGTTAATAGCAGGAGTAGATGAAGTGGGTCGTGGTCCTTTAGTAGGACCTGTGGTAACTGCATGTGTTATACTTCCTGAGAAGTTTGATTTAGAAGGACTTACTGATAGTAAGAAATTAAGTGAGAAGAAAAGAGAAATACTATATAAAAAGATAGAAGAACAAGCTTTAGGAATAGGTATTGGTATTGTAGATAATGAAGAAATAGATAATATTAATATTTTAAATGCTACTAAGAAAGCGATGAAGATGGCTATTAATAACTGTAATGTAAGACCAGAACATGTCTTAATAGATGCGGTTAAACTAGATATTGATATACCAACTACCTCAATAATTAAAGGTGATTTAAAAAGTATTACTATCTCAGCCGCTAGTGTTATAGCAAAAGTAACAAGAGATCATATGTTATATGAACTAGATAAGAAATATCCAATGTATGACTTTAAACATAATAAAGGTTATCCCACTAAGAAGCATATTGAAGCGATTATGGAATATGGTATTATTAAAGAACATAGGAAAAGTTTTTCTCCTGTTAAAGAATATGTAAATAATAAGTAAATTTAAAAAAACTATTGACAATTAGTAGTAACTTTAGATATAAGAATATGGAAAAGGAGGAACCTTATGACAAAGAACTTAGTAATAGTAGAAAGTCCTAGTAAGAGTAAAACTATTGAGAAATATCTTGGAAAGAATTATAAAGTAGTATCTAGTAAAGGACATATTAGAGATTTAGCAACTAGTGGTAAATTAGGACTAGGTGTTGATATAGAAGATGGATTTAAACCTAATTATGTTCCTTTAAAAGGGAAAAGTAAATTAATTAAAGAGCTAAAGAAAGATGTTAAAGAAAGTAATCATATAATACTTGCAACCGACCCAGATAGGGAAGGGGAAGCTATCTCTTGGCATTTAAAAGAAGCCTTAAATATAAAAGATGATGATTATTCAAGAGTACTTTTTCATGAAATTACGAAAGATAGTGTTTTAGAAGCTATTAAACATGAAGGAAAAATTGATCAAAATCTTGTTAAGAGTCAAGAGACAAGGAGAATACTTGACCGAATAATTGGTTTTAGATTATCTAAGTTATTACAGTCTAAGATAAAAGCTAAGAGTGCTGGACGTGTGCAAAGTGTAGCTTTAAAACTAATCGTTGATAGAGAAAGAGAAATAGAAGCATTTAAACAAGAAGAGTATTATACTATAAGTGCTTTCTTTGATGATGTTGAAGCTAATCTATTTGAATATAAAGATAAAGAGATTAAACTTACTTGTAAGGAAGAAGCTGATAAAGTAATTAATAGTCTTGCAAGTGACTATAAAGTGTATTCTGTAGAAGAGAAACTAAGAAATAAGAAGAGTAAGGCACCTTTCACTACTTCAACACTACAACAAGAAGCAGCTAATAAATTAGGTTTTCCTACTAAGAAGACAATGATGATAGCCCAAAAGCTTTATGAAGGAATTGATCTTGGTAGTGAAACTACTGGTTTAATAACTTATATGAGAACAGACTCTATTCGTTTATCAGATGAGTTTATTCATAATACTTTTAACTATATTGAAAAGAATTATGGTAAAGAATATATTGGTTATCCAAAACAAGCTAAGAAAAAAGATAATGTTCAAGATGCTCATGAAGGTATAAGACCAACTAGTATATTAAGACGTCCAGAAGATGTTAAGAGCCATTTATCAAGTGATGAGTTTAAATTATATCGTTTAATCTATTATAGAGCTTTAGCTAGTTTAATGGCGGATGCTAAAGTAAATCAGACAACAGTATTGTTTGATAATAATGATTATCACTTTAAAGCAACAGGTAGTGTTATTGTCTTTAAAGGTTATTTAGAAGTATATCAAGCTTATGAAACAAGTGATGAGAATTATCTTACTGGTTTTGTTAAAGACCAAGTATTAAAAGCAACTGACCTTGTTAGTGAACAACACTTTACGAAACCACCGGCAAGATATACAGAAGCATCTCTTGTTAAAAAAATGGAAGAGTTAGGTATTGGTAGACCATCTACTTATGCTCAGACTATTGATACATTAAAGCAAAGAGCTTATGTAACATTAGAAGAGAAGAAGTTTCATCCAACAGAGATGGGAGTTGAAACTACTGATAAGTTACAAGAGTTCTTTAAAGATTTAATTAATGTAGAATATACAAGTAAGATGGAAGAAGACTTAGATAAGATTGCTAGTGGAGAATTAGTTTGGAATGAAGTGTTAAAAGAGTTTTATGATGAGTTTGAACCACGCGTTAAGAAAGCCTTTGATGAAATGGAAAAAGCACCTGACCAAGAAACAGGAGAAGCCTGCCCAGAATGTGGACATCCACTAGTTATTAGAAAAGGTAAGTATGGTGAATTTATCGCTTGTAGTAACTATCCAGAATGTAAATATGTTAAGAAAGAAGAAAAACAAGTAATAGAAGTAGCACATTGTCCTAATTGTGATGGGATAATTCTAGAGCGAAAAACAAGGAAAGGTAAAACCTTCTATGGTTGTAGTAACTATCCTAAATGTAAAACAGCTTTCTGGGATAAACCATTAGATGAAAAATGCCCTAATTGTAATTCAATACTATTAGAACATGGCAATGAAATAAAATGTAGTAGTTGTAACTATAAAAAAAACAAATAAAGAAGTTTTATCTTCTCTATTTGTTTTTTTCTTTATTATTATGATAAATTTTTAAGTATCTCTCATATTCAAATAAATCATTAGGAGTCATTTCTAGAAAATAACATAACTCAGGGATTAATACGGATGGAAAACTTAGTTTTCCATTTTCATATCTTGAATATAAATCTTGACCAATACCAAGATGAGCTGCTATTTCTACTTGTGTAATATTCTTAACCTTTCTTTGTTCTTTAATTTTTTCATGAAAATCCATTTGCATATACATCACCGTACTTAAAGTGTAAACTACTAATAAGATTAATGTCAATCAAAATTTGACAGTATTAGAAAAAACTAGTATAATATAGACCGTTATAAAGAAGGGGGAAATAAAATGATAGAAGTAAAAAATAATGAAACTCAAGCAAAGAATGTAATGGATTTAGAAGTGTCTACTTTTAAAAAGGGAGAAACTCATGCATTTGTTCTTAGACAAGAGGAAGAAGCATTACTAGCTGAAGATGTACAAAAGAAGAGTAAAATAAATAATCTTAAATTATTTGGCAAAGTATTTTTATTGTCAGCTCTATGTGCAGCATCTATTAAAACTTATAAATTATTAGATTCTAATTTAACAGAAGTAAAAGAAGAAATGGCCATGGAAGATTATTATACAACTATGTCTAAAGTAATTGCTCATAATAAATATTATCTAATACAAAAAGATGGTAGAGCATATGAAGATAAATATGCTTATCACTATGATAAAATAGGTGCGTATATTGATGAAGCCTCTAACTTGATGGAAAGTATATACTATCAGAATAAATATGTAGCAGCGAAGGACTTTTATATAGCAAGTACTACCAAATATTTTAAAGAACACTATGGCAATATAGATGAAGTAATTGATAATATGAAGTCAACTGGAGACAATTCTACTTTAAAAGATTATGTTGAAACACTAGGATATTCTTCAGTAGATGATTATGTTGATTCTATTTATCAAATCAATTATTCATTTAAGAAAAATAATGTAAGTTGTAAAGAAAAAGTAAAACAGGTTAAATAAAGAGATAACGTCTCGCGAGAGTTAATTATCTCTTTTTTTATGGAACATCCCGTGAAATAAGGGAAA
>CAKOYC010000065.1 GCA_934130265.1 uncultured Bacilli bacterium | reverse complement strand
CTTGTAAGAGTTACACGAGCAACTGATGTTTTTCTTCTACCTGTTCCAGTATAAATTTTATCTTTTGCCATAACTTAAACCTCCTTAAATATCCATTTCTTCTGGTTTTTGAGCCATATGAGGATGATTCTCACCTCTATATACAAATAACTTCTTGTACATAGCACGACCTAAACGGTTATGAGGTAACATACCTTTAACAGCTTTTTCTACCATTTCTTCTGGATAACGTTCTACCATTTCTTTAGCAGTACGAACTCTTAATCCACCTGGATATTGAGAGTGATTGTAATATTTCTTATCTTCTAATTTATTACCAGTTAATAATACTTTAGAAGCATTAACGATAATTACATAGTCTCCACAATCAATATGAGGTGTATAAGTAGGTTTATGTTTACCACGTAGTAAAACTGCAGCTTTACTAGCAACACGTCCTAGAGCTTTTCCCTCAGCATCGATTACATACCAATTTCTTGTAACTGTTTCTTTTTTTTGCATAAAACTATTCATATTTTTCTCCTTTACTTAAACCAAACGTTCCCACCGTTTAATTTATGTGGGGATTTAAATGTACCGATTAAAATTATACCATAATCTTTTGATTTGTCAACTTTTTAACACAATATTTTTTAGATATAATCCTTCTGCTTTCGCTGTTGTTCCATATTTTCCCCTTACTTTACTATCAAGTATTTCTTTTACTAGTTTATAATCTATCTTACCAGTACCAACTTTTATTAGTAAACCAACCATATTTCTAACTTGATATCTTAAAAATCCATTACCTTCAAAAGTGAATACTATCTCATCTTTATAGTAATCATCTAAAGTTATAGAAGCATTAGTTATTGTTCTAACACAATTATCTTTAATACTATTTTCTGTAACAAAAGCTCTAAAGTCATGGGTACCAATAAAATAAGTAATAGCTTTCTTCATCGCTTCTATATCTAATTTATAATTATGTTGATAACAGTAATTTCTTCTAATAGGATTATACTCTCCCATATTTAAATGATACTCGTAAGTCTTAGAGATAACATAATATCTAGCATGAAAATCACTACTTACTTCCTCTGTTTCAAAAACATGAATATCACTAGGTAAATATCTATTCATTGCTCTTTTAACTTGTTTAGGACTAATAGAAACATTCATATCTAGGTGTGCTACTTGATGATAAGCATGTACTTTCTTATCAGTTCTTCCACTTGCTACTACTTTTACCTTTTCACCATTATTAATTTTAGTAGCAGCAGTCTCCAACTCTTCTTGAATAGTCCTATATCCAGGTTGAGTTTGATAACCATGAAAAGAACTACCATCATAAGAAAAATGTATTAAAAATCTCATATTATCTTACCTCTCTATAAATATCTTTCATTAAATCTTTTATATCTTTTCTATGATCTAGTTTAACTTTCTTACTACTTTCTACTAGTTTGATAAAAGAAACTATTTTAGGAAGGGAAATACCCAACTCTTTCTCATCAAACAGATAATAATAAACGCTTTCCGTAAGTCCTTCTTGATATAAGTACCCATCTTTTAGTACTATTAAATATCTAGTTATTTCATATAAAAGGTCTTGGTCACTACTAGTAATAATTATCGTTTTATGAAACTTATCCTTAAGTCTTTCTAAGATTCTTATTAGTTTTATCTTCTCTTTCTCATCAAAATAAGTAAAAGGATTATCTAGTAGCAAGATGCTTGGATTAATTAAGAAAGCAAGAGATAATTGAAACCATTTCTTTTCACTTGATGATAGTGTAGTTATTGTCCTTTTAAGTATTTTTTTATCAAAGCCTAATATCTTTAAAGCTCCATCTATTTTTTCATCTATATCTTTTGTTTTTAAAAAATTAGTTAAAATAAAATATCTTAGATATTCTTCTACTGTATATAAAGGATAGTCTAGTTCAAATTCTAAAGGAACATAATAAGTCTTACCCTTATACTCATTCTGTTTCTTTTTAGTTACTCTTTCTTTATCAAAATAGATACTACCTTTAAAGGAGTTAGAAAAAGAAATAACTTCTAGTATTTCTTTACTATTTTCACCAGTAATACCTGTAATAACAGATGATGGTATGGTAATAGATATATCAGTTAAGTTAGTTGTCTTTACATGAGTAAGTTTTATTTCCATAACATCTCCACCATTTCTTTTTGATCTAAAATAATTTTATCGACTAAATTATAATACTTTAGTTTTAAAGATAAATCAATCATAAATGGTAGTCTAAATCCTAATTTATTTAGCATACTGTCATCATCAAGCACTGATAAGATATCTCCTTCTTTAACAATTCTACCTTTATCTAAAATAGATAGGTCAACTTCTTCAAAGTAAAGAGGAACATCAAGATTATTGGTCATACAGATAAATTTTATTTTATCTTTATATTGTTTAAATACCTTTGCAATAAATTTCAATTGTTCTTCATTTAAGTATTTAAAGATATCATCAATTAACATTACTTCTGGACTATAAATAAAAGCACAAGCTAAATTCAATTTTATTTTACTAAACTTATCTAAATCTTCTATATTCTTATTTTCTTCTTTAGTAAGTTGAAATAATGATAATATTTTTCTTTTAGTTTTAGTAAACTCTTCATCGGGGATATTAGTTTTGATAAGTGTTAAAATAATTTCTTCTTTTACTGTTGTTGTTTTAAATTTTTTGTCTTCAAAGATTACTTGAATTTGGTAAGGATACTGCTTAGTAGTAATTTGTTCTACAAATGTTCTATTGACTCTTATTTTTTCTTCTGTCTTAACTATACCTGATAACACTTTAATTAAAAGTGTCTTATAAGAATTATTAGCACCTGCTACAAAGGAAATGGTACCATTTTTAAAGGTTTTATTCATTCCTTTAAATGGATTAATATCAAGATTTTCTACGGCTAACAGGGCCATTACTTTTCCTTCTTCTTTTGAATATTATAAGTTATTTTAGCAATAAATTTATCACTTACAAAGTGTGAGAAAAACTTTCCTAACTTCATAGTGATAGAAGGAATAATAACGGTCTTTCCTTTTAAACATTTCTTTAAGGCATAGTCTGCTACATAATAACTAGTTAGGGGTTTTACAGAAAAAGTAACTCCTGCTCGATTATTAAAATTAGTAGCTACTGGTCCTGGACATAAGACTGATATTTTAACATTACTCTTACATCTATTTAATTCTTCATTAATAGCAAGACTTAGTTTATAGACATAACTTTTACTAGCATAATAACTAGATAGTAATGGTCCTGGGAAAAAAGCAGCACTACTAGAAACATTTAAGATAGTACCACTATCTCTTTTTTTCATATCTTTTAGATAAAGTTTAGTTAGTATGTGTAGGGCTTTAACATTTACATCTATCATATTTAACTCATCATCTAGATTAGTTTCATCAAAAGAACCAAATATTCCATATCCTGCATTGTTTATTAGTAAATCAATTTTTTCATTCTTAGTCTTTTCATAAAGTTCTTTTACTTTAGAAGTATCACTAAGATCAACAACAAATATTTCTACTTTAGTCTTTAACTCTTTCTTTAGAGTTTCTAAAGCCTCTTTATTTCTGGCAACCAATATTAAATCGTAAGATTTATCACTAAGTATTTTAGCCATATCTCTTCCAATTCCACTCGATGCCCCTGTAATCATCGCTTTCATATCATGGTCTCCCCTCATATTATCATTTTACCAAATTTCTAATAAAATGTCTTAAATTAGACTAAAATTTATTAAATTTATTTTTTTAGCTAACTTAGGTTTCAACTATTTTCACCACTTTTTACCATTATGTAGTAATTTCTGGTGAAAATCAATGAATTATTTACAAAAAGAAAAGGATATTTCTATCCTAGACTTGTTCAATATATTCTAATAATTTTAAGAATAGATTTATATATTCTTTTGATAAAGAATCACGTTTTAATTTTCTAATAGCAATTCTTTTCTTCTTTATTGGTAAATCAGAGAAGATTATATCTGCTATTTTTTCTTTTAAGTAAGTTTCTATTTGTAAGTCCATTAAGATACTATTGATATCTTCATTTATCAAACGAACAGCATCTATTTCAATATCTTTACCACGACACATTATAGTTAATTGACCAATAGTATTAACTTTTCTTACTTCTACTATAAAGTCATTATCTTCAACGTATTGGGAAGCGATTGGTATTTCCCTATCATTGTAGTAAGCTTTAACATCTTCTGCTTGCTTAGTATTTCTAAATCTAAAACGATAATTTCTCTTTTGTGGTACTACTCCACTCTTACCTTCTACTGATCTAACAATAACAGTATAGTTATTTTTTAAGTAGTTATAATCTATATCCGTTTTCAAGAATAGTCCTTCTTTATATAATGAGGTTAGCCCATCGTCTTCATATAAAGTATAGACATTAGAAGTTCCTGGAAAGATATGAATTTCAAGATCAAGTGGCAAACCAATATTATTTCTATCGCTTCTATTAGATAGTGGTATAATTGCTCCACTCTTAGCGAATACTGGATAATCTTCTTCACGGAAGAACGAAACATACTTTTTAGCACCAGGGAATTTTTTTCCCGTCTTAAAGTCATACCAAATACCATCTGGAATATAAAACTCATGAATGGTACGGTTCATTGTAACTTCTTTCTTTTTAAGAATCGGACATACTAGTAATTCCTTTCCAAAGAAATACTGATACTTGTATTTATTATCATCTATTACCCAAGGATACTTATAATAGAACGGTTCTACAAGGCATTTACCATCTTTATAATAGTGATAACATTCTGTATATAGATATGGTATTAAACGATGTCTTAATCTTAAATAATCATTAGCAATAGTTTCTGTTTTTATATCCCAACGCCATGGTTCTCTTTTATAGTAAACTCCTCTTGCTGCATGAAATCTTAATATTGGACTAAAGCATCCTAGTTCTACATAACGAAGATATAATTCGCTCTCTTCTATACCACCATGGTTACCACCAACATCATGGCTCCAGAATGATACACCTATATTACTAGCACTTAAAGTACTAGCAGATATTTCTCTTAAACCATCCCAAGATATTTCACTACTACCAGCATATAAAACTGGATATCTATGTGGAGCATATAAACCATTTCTTGCTAATATTAAACTACGCTTAGCTGGATTTCTTCCTGAATCTAAATAATTATAATGATTATATGCTAATAATTTTAAAGCTTGGTTATCACCTTTATAGTCATGGAAGAAGAAATCTACTCCCATACTCTCTAACGGATGAAGAAATAATTTAAAGTAAACGTCTAATAGTTTAGGATTTAAGGGGTCAAATACTATTATCTTATTATCTTTTATATCAAGATATTGGCAAGCTTGTTGATAATAAGCTTCATGAGGATAAATTCCTTCGGCTGGATCTATTTCCAAGCCAACTCTAACATTATGTTCATGTAAGGTATCAATAAACTCTTTAGGATTAGGAAATAAGCTAGCATTAAAAGTAAAACCAGTATGAAGATTTTTATTATCACCAACATCACGATAATGCCAGTCTTTATCTAAAAGAAAGATAGCAAGTGGTACTTTTCTTCTTTCAAAATGACTAATAGTATCCATAACCTTATCAGGATCATAGGTAGTATTTCTACTCCACCAGTTACCTAGAGCATATCTTGGGATAAGGGAAGGATTACCTGTTAATTTAAAATAATCATTAAGTGCTAAAGAAAAGTCTTTATTATACATAAATACATATATATCAATACTACCAGCTTCTCTTTGTTCAAAGGTTCCATCCTCTAAAAATAATAAACTGTTAGAATCATCAATTGAAGCAAAACCTTCTAGAGAATAAAGTCCTCTTTTTAAACTATTTGGAATAGTAACATCTTCACTTATCATATTACCATTCATATTTCTAACCTCAGGGTGACCATAATACCAATCTCTATTTTCATTTTCATTTTTACTACTAAGAAGGGTTATCTTTAAGTTTTTCATAGGGTCTACTTTACTACCAGTAAAAGGCATTTCTTTAACATAAGTAAGTCTAAAGTACTTAGTAGTAATTTCTAAGAATTTATTATCTTGTTTTACCTGATAATTTGGATAAGTAAAAGAACGATACAAAGCAAACTGACTAGGCTTATCCACAAAATGACCATTTACATTATATTCAAGTCTAATGAGTCTTTCACTAAGGATAGTAAAACGATACTTATCACCTTTAACAATACATTTTTCATCACTTTTAGATTTAGTTAAATCCATTCTAAATTGTTTACCTAGTGGATACATTTATATCATCCTTTCTATTCTTTATTTTATAATATCACAAATTAGTCTTGTTGTAAAAACATAACATAGTATTCATCATAAGTTATATTATTTTTCTTTATATAACTAGCTATTTTAGTACCAACATAGCGATAGTGCCAAGGTTCACATTTATATAAGGTTACATCTTCTTTAGATTTTGGATAGCGTAAGATAAATCCATATTTATAGGCATTTTCCATCATCCAAGTATATTCTTCACTATCAGTAAAGACAGTAGTATTTTTACTAGCTACATCTATAGACATTCCTGTTTGATGTTCAGAGTATCCTGCTTTAGCAATATTTTTTTCTACATAACTATCACCATAAGC
>CAKOYC010000064.1 GCA_934130265.1 uncultured Bacilli bacterium | reverse complement strand
GGTATATATATTTTACCGATAACAGCACTTAAACCATAAAAAACTATTGCTATTTAAATAAATTTAATGTATCATTTAATTAAAGATAGGAATTATTTTATGAAAAAGAAAAGAAAAATTGTTTTTGTTGTAATACTAGTACTGATTATTATGGGAGGAGCTTTTGGTTATATTTATCTTAATAAGAGTAAAAAGAAAAATACCACTATAAAAAATGATAATAAAGAGTATTATTCTGCTTATAAGATGTCATCTAATGGTTTGGAAGAGTTTGACTTGTCGTTTCTAAAACTAGAAAATAATAAAAAGAATATGTTATATAGTCCACTATCTATAAAATATGCTTTATCAATGCTAAGTAGTGGAGCAAGTGGTAGTAGTAAAAAAGAAATAGATGCTGTTATTGGAGACTATAAATCTATGAAATATATAAATAGTGAAAATATGTCTTTTGCTAATGCTATGTTTATTAAAGATAAATTTAAAGATCAAGTGAAGAAAAGCTATACAGATAAACTAAGTAAGAACTATGATGCTTCTGTTATCTATGACTCTTTTGAAACACCAGATAATCTAAATAAATGGGTAAGTGATAAGACTTTTGGTTTAATTAATAATATGTTTGATAAAAAAGTTGCTTATCACAACTTCTACTTAGTAAATGCTCTTGCTATTGATATGGAATGGAATAAATGGTTACAAGCTACTTGGGAAAATTATAAAGAAATGTATCATGTTACTTATAATCATGAAAAATATAGTGATTATATAGATTTAATTGAAGAAGATAATTATCCAAGTCTTCAGTTTAATAATAATAGTATGATAGCTAAATCAGTTAAGATAGGGGCATCTATTAATAATTATGATATTATTAAAGACTTAGGAGAAGATAATATTCGTAAGCTTATAGCAAGTGAATATCAAGAGTTTATTGATAATGATGGCTGTGGTATTAGAACTAATGGAGATACTAATAGTGATGATTTAGATGTTAATAAATATGTAGATAAATTTATTAATGAGTTAAAGGAAAACTATCATAGAGTAGATACTTCAACTGATTTTATGTTACATACTGATGATAAAGTAAAAGCTTTTGCTAAAGATTTAAAAACTTATAATGGTACTACCTTACAGTATGTAGGTATTATGCCTTTACAAGAAGAGTTAGATAGTTATATAAAAGAGTTAGATAGTTCTGATATAAATAGTATTATTAAGAATTTAAAAGAGATAAAAAGCGAAAACTTTACGGATGGTAAAGTAATTAAGATTACTGGTAATATACCGTTATTTAACTTTGATTATCAACTAAAATTAAAAGATGATTTAAAAAGTCTTGGTATCACTTCAGTATTTAATGAGAAAAAGGCAGATTTATCTAATATGGTTACAAGTCAAAACTATATAGATTCAGCAGAACATAAAGCTAATATAGAGTTTTCTAATGAAGGAATAAAAGCAGCAGCAGTAACATCTTCTGGAGGAATGGGAGCAGCTAGTTGTGGTTATGAACATTTATTTGATGTTCTAGTAGAAGAAGTTAATATCACTTTTGATAAACCATATTTATTCTTAATAAGAGATAAAAATAGTGGAGAAGTTTGGTTTGTAGGATCTGTTTATGAACCTACTAAAAATAGTTAGGTAGAAAGGCAATAGTAATGAAAATAAGCGGAGCAAATCTAGGTGAAAAAGAGGTCGAATATAATTTATTATCGGAATATAATTTTTTTGATGATGGAAGACAAAAAAATGTAAAAAGACTTGAACAGCTATATTTAAGTTTTCAAGAAGAGAGTAAAAAGACAGTAGTAACTCCATTTCCACAAGAAGATGGAAAGGTAGTTTTAAGTACTGGTATGATTAATCACAAATGTTCTGGTTCTTTAGAAATATTAAGGACAATATCTCAATATGGAATTTTAGCAAGCGAATGGTTTGGACAAGCTGAAAGTGAGGGAGAAGGAGCTTTTTGTACTTTTGTTGATAGAATACATGAAGAAAATAGTAATGATGATAGAAGAAAAAAAAGAGCAATACTATTAAATTCAAAAATGTTAAAATCAATGGACAATGATGTATTATTATTTTTTGATGAGACAAATTCTATTTTTAAGCAATTATTGCATTTGGATTATTTTGAATATGAAAAGGTTAAAAATCAAAGTCTAGATAAACTGATTGAGATATATAATGAAGAAGAAATAGAATTATTTGAACAAATAATTGCCCCTTTTTCTTTAGGCGGTAGAACTTTTCATACGAAAGGTATACTACCATATTGTGATTGGTCTGCCATTCCAGGAGGTATTCCTTCAAAATTAATAAATGGTATATGTATTAAAAACAACGATTTTGATAAAGAATATATTGAACAAGTCGAGAAATTATTTCCAAATGCTACTATTTTTAAAGGAAACTTAGAAATATTATATAGACCAATTAAAAATACTAATAAACTAATAAAAGAAGCTATAATAGAACAGACTGCTCAAAATGAAAAATTCATTAGTCAAAATAAAATTAGATAGAGTATTAAATAGCGTGAATTAGTACTTGCATATTCTAAAAACATTTGCTATAATAAATACCGTCAAAAGAAAGTGTTCCGCTTTACTTATATATATGAACACTGGTTATAGTTAGGAGGAATAGACGATGAATATTATTGACAAGATCAATGAAAAACAAATTAATCCTGAGATTCCTGAATTTAGAGTTGGAGATACTGTTCGTGTTGATGTAAAAATCAAAGAGGGTAAAAGAGAACGTATTCAGGCATTTGAAGGTGTTGTTGTTGCAAGACGTGGAGGTAGTGTTTCTGAAACATTTACTGTTCGTAAGATGTCATCTGGAATAGGAGTAGAAAGAATTTTCCCAATTCATTCTCCAAAGATTGATAAGATTACAGTAGTACGTCGTGGTCGCGTTCGTAGAGCTAAACTAACATTCTTAAAAGGAATGGTTGGTCAATATAAAATTAAAGAACGTGGACAAAAACAAAAGAAAGTAACAGAAGAGTAGATTTAGTCTACTTTTTTTGCTTAGGTGAAAGTATGGAAAAAATGAAAGAATTAATACCTTATATAGTAATATTAATTGTAGTTATTTTAGTAAAAAGTTTTATTGCCTCTCCAATAAGAGTTAATGGAACTAGTATGGTCCCAACTCTTCATCCTAAAGATATTATGATTCTAAATAGAACAGCTTATTATACTAAGAATCCTAAAAGATTTGATATTGTAGTAGTAGACCTTGAAGATGAAAAAGTCATTAAAAGAGTAATAGGTTTACCTGGGGAGACAATAGAGTATCGGGATAATACTTTATATGTTAATGGGAAGAAAGTAAAAGAAAATATAAAAGAAGTTGATACAGCTGACTATGAAAGTGGTAAGATTCCCAAAGACTCTTATTTAGTATTAGGGGATAATAGAAGAGGATCATATGATGGAAGAATGTTTGGTTTTGTTAAGAAAAGTCAAATAGAAGGGAAGACATCTTTAACTATTTTTCCATTTAATCGAATAGGATTTAGAAAGTAATTAAAGAAGATTAAATAAAAGAGCAGTAATGCTCTTTTAGCTTTTCTTAGAGTTAATTTCATCAATAATAATAGTAACAGGGGCATTAGCAAAATAAGAGTTAGTATTTATGTTTGCTATATCTGGTGTTTTTAAGTAAATAGTCTTTTTAGAAAGATTAACCAGTTCATAAGGTGTTTTATTATCATTTACTGTAATAATTCCTTGAGCTATTACTGGAAGAGTTTTCTCATTATAAATCCACTGACTAGCTCCTACATAAATATTATCAGTGTTTAATTGTCTTAGTCCAATAGAGATAAGATCTTTTTTCTCATCAAAAGATTGACCACTTAATTTGCAATAACCATAAAGAATAATGGATACTTTATAAGCACCTATTCTTGTAAAATAAATTAAGTTTTCTCTTTCATCTAATGTTAAAATATTTTGATTATCTAGTTCTTTTCTAGATATAGGTATTCTTTCATTTTCTAAAACAGAAATTCCTTCACTTGTGCCATTTTCAAAAGTGGCTAAATAAACTACACCAAGTTGTTCTCTACCATTTGGACCAGTTGGGCCAGTTGCACCTTGCTCACCTTGGGGCCCTCTTGGTCCTTCTATTTTCCCAGCATCAATCCATTTCTTATCATTATCACTCCAAATGAATAAATTTCCATTTACTAAATAACTATCGCCAACATTACCAATAGGATGATTTCTTAATAACTCATCAAGTGTAGCATAAGTACCTTTAAAAGTAATACCAGTTCCATCCTTACCCTTTGGAATATAAAAGTCTAAAAGGTGATTAGGTCCTCCGGTTATATCAACTACTTTAGCAGTATCTTCATCAGTAGTAAATGTTGAACGAATATTAATAGTTTCTGATAAACCTCTAGGTCCAGTAGGCCCTAGAATATAACAATTCTTAAAGCATTTCTTAGACATAAGTATACTTCCTTTCTATATAATGTATGAAAACATAAAAAAAAGAATAATTATAATTAACTATTCTGTAATTCTTCCTATTCTAAACTGGTAAATACTTTTATCACCATTAATCGTTTCTTTTAAACTGGTTTCTATTCCCTTATATTGAAAAAACTGAGATGTTTTATGGTTATCTTTTTCTTCATTATCTCTTGTTTTGATAATATTATCATAGATTGATGTTACATCTTCATCACTTAAATTTTCATTATTAGCTTTCATTGCCAATTTAATAATTTCTTTTATATCATCATTTTCCTCTTTGTAATAGATTGTCATTATTTCTACTTTTTTATTAGTTGTTTGAAAAACATAAGTTACGTTATTAATGGTATATTCATATAAATTATTCTTTTTAGAAAGATTATCATAATCAATGCCATAACTATCTAGGTTGTTTTCAGTTAAAACTTTATTATATTGTTTAATTAATTTATCAAGACTGATATTATCAACTGTTTCTAGTTTGGTCATTTCACTGAAGTCAATATCTTTGTTTACCATATTCTTTTTATTTAAGTAGTTTTTAGTTAAGATTGTTCCTAGAAAATATGCACCTACTCCTAAAATAATAGTTATTAATACTAGTATGATTTTTTGCTTATTAGTTAATTTTTTAGTGTTTTTTTTCTTTTTCATTTTTTTCACCCTGTAAATATTATAGCATATTTTCTTAAAATACTGTTAATTTTCCTAAAATTTAGTTATAATATAGGTGAAAGGAAGTAGTAATATGTATCTTTCAAGTATTAGAAATGTTGATTTGCATGGAATGGATAGAATTATGGCTATAATAACAGTAGATGAATTTATAAACGACTTAATAAGACTTAAAGAAGCTAAGGGAGTAATCATTCATGGTGTAGGAACAGGAATACTAAGAAGAGAAGTATCAAACTACTTAAAGCATGACAAACGAATTAAAGAGTATAAACTTGATTTTATGAATCCGGGTTGTACTGTAATTTTACTTAATGATAAGTTGACAAAATGATAAAAAAGAGGTATAATATGAGCCAGTACAGAGAGAAGGGGGATTCTATATGTATACAGAGGAATATAATAAGCGACCATTTCCTTTTAGGGACTTTTTGTTAAAGTTTATTGTAATTGTTATTTTTGCTTTATTTCTTGTCTGGTTAGTTCCAAAATTCATTGGTCCTAAAACAAGTGAAAAAGAAGTGGGATCATCAAAAGTATTTCAAAAGAATTTAACAGCAATGAAAACAGCAAGCGTTAACTATTATAGTAAAAAGGAAAATTTACCAACAGATAATAATAAAGAAGTGATTACTTTACGTCAGATGATTAGTAAAAAAATGATTACAGCCTTTACTGATAAAAATGGTAAAGCTTGTGATGTAGAAAAAAGTTATTCAGAAATTACATCTGATAATGGTGAGTATGTTTTAAAAGTAAAACTAAAATGCAGTAGTGAAGAAGACTATGTTTTGACTAAGATTGGAAGTTATTCTTATTGTACTAGTGAAATGTGTGAAAAAGATCTTAGTAAAACGGATACCAGTAGTTCTACTGATAATTCTAGCGTTACAAAAACTGATAGTGTTGAAACACCTGATACAAATGATGATGAAAGTGAAAATGCAGGTGATTCTTCTGAAACCATAAGTTATACATATGAATATCAAAAAACAACAAATGGATTACTTTCTGATTGGGGAAAGTGGACGGAAGAACAAAAAAATAGTAATCGCTATAAAGAAACTACTTGTGATTTGAATGATAGTAGTTGCTTAACAGAAATAAAAGTAACTACTAAAAGAGAAGTGATTGGTAAAACAACTTCAGGAAAAACTATTACTGCTACAGTTAGTTATTATCAAACAAGAACACGTACTTATACTCCAGGTACTACCGATACTAAATGGAGTGATGAAAATGATGACTCTCTTTTAAATAACGGTTATCAAATGACTGGTAACAAGAAAGAGTTGAGTTAGGAGGAATAACTATGAATAAATATTTAGAATATTATCAATTTCATGAAAAAGACGAAGATGGAAATATTATATGTTTGTATTGTATTGTAAAATCAAACGATAATAAGGTTGATTTACAATTCATTAGTGATTACGACGAAGCATTAGAAGAATTAAGAAATTTTGCTTATGATAATAAAATACATAATGTTGATGAGTTG
>CAKOYC010000063.1 GCA_934130265.1 uncultured Bacilli bacterium | reverse complement strand
GTAAGTTGGTATAAAAGTATAAAGGATAATGTACTTTTAAGTAAGCCATTTTATAAGCTACCATTGAATAAGCAACCGCATGACTTCTATTGAATCCATAACCAGCAAATTTAAGTATCTGAGCAAATAACTCTTTAGAGATATTTTCATCTTTCCCAAGAGCCTTAGCTTTTCTTAAGAATCTTTCTTCTTCTTCTATTAATACATCTTTTTTCTTTTTACTAATTGCCCTTCTTAAGATATCAGCTTCTCCCAAAGAATAGTCAGCATAATAACTAACTGTCTGCATTACTTGTTCTTGATAAATCATTATACCATAAGTTTTCTTTAAGATAGGTTCTAGACTATTATCTAGATAAGTAACTTTTTCTCTGTCTTCTTTTCTTTTAATATAAGTATCTATATTAGCAGCAGGTCCTGGTCTAAATAGTGCAATAGCAGCTACTATATCTTCAAAGTTATTAGGTTTTAATTCTCTTAAAAATTTTCGCATACCACTAGACTCAAACTGAAATATTCCCGTAGTAAAGGCTTTAGTAAAAAGCTGATAACATTTACTATCATCAAGGGGTATATCATAAAACGGTATTTTAATATGAAGGTTTTCTTCTATATCTTTTAAGATATTCATAATCAAAGTAAGGTTTTTTATACCTAGAAAGTCCATCTTCAAAAGTCCTAGCTCTTCTAGATAATTCATAGAATAACTAGTTAAATACATATCATCACTCTTAGTAAGAGGTAATACTTCATCTAGATTCTTTTGACACATTACAATACCAGCGGCATGAGTACCAATTTGTCTTGGAAAGCCTTCTAGTCTACTAGCTATTAGATAAACATCTTTTAAATCTTTATCATTATCTATTTCACTTTTAAATAATCTATCATGCTGATAGTAATAGTCTAGTCTCTCTTTACCCATTGGTGGTATAAAAGAATTTAATCTATCTATTTTATAATTTGGTATTTTTAATACTCTTGCTACATCTCTTAATACTTGTTTAGCTGACATGGTAGAAAAAGTTACTATTCCAGCTACTTTCTTATCACCATATTTTTCCCTTACATAATTAATTACATCTTCTCTATATATATCAGGTAAATCAGTATCAATATCAGGCATACTAACACGTTCTGGATTTAAAAATCTTTCAAAGAGTAAGTCATATTTCAAAGGATCTATTTCCGTAATTCCAAGAGAGTAAGCCACTAAGCTACCAGCAGCACTACCTCTACCTGGTCCTACTAAAATACTATTTTTCTTAGCATATAAAATAAAGTCATAAACCACTAAGAAATAGTTAGAAAATCCCATCTTTTTAATAATAGATAATTCATATATTAATCTATCAGAATAATTTTTTAAGACATTACCTTTTAATCTCCTAGTAAGTCCTTTAATAGCTAATTCTCTTAGATAAGTATCAGCATCCAAGTTATTAGGACAATCATAGATAGGTAGTAGTAAGGAAGCTTTAGGAAAGGTAACATTACATTCTCTAACTATTTCTAGACAAGTCTTATCATTTATAAATTCTTTATCCAATAAGTCATAACTAACTTCGTCATAAATACTCTTACCATCTCTTATTAGATATAGATATTTTAAGTAGTTAGCATCTTTTTTTTCTTTATATAAACATTCTTTAAGAAATACTACTCTCTTTGTTATTTCTAAAGCTTTATTTTTTTCTTGCTCATCTTTATAACCAAGATAGACTAACGGAGTAGTTATTAGTTCAAGTAGTTCTCTATTACTATAAGGAATAACAATAATAAGTGATTCTTTATAAGTATTTATATCAGTAAGTTCTACTTTACTAGTATTAGCTTTGGTTGATAGTTTAACAAGATTTAAGTAACCAGTATAGTCTTTAGCATAACAAAGAATAACTTTATCTTCTATTACTAGTTCAAGACCAATTACTGGTTTTATCCCTTTTTGCTTACACTTCTTAATAAACTCCATAGTCCCATACATAGTATTATCACAAATAACTGCATAATTATTACCATTTTTGATATTTAAGTCAATAATGTCATCTACTGATAAAAGACTAGATAATAGGGAATAATAACTTTTTACATATAACATAATGACTACTCCTTTCTAGGTATTACTATATCATATTTTTGTTCGAAAAACTACTTATTTTTCGCATTTTTGCTAATAATAATTTGACTTTATCACTTATCTATGGTAAAGTTAATAAGCAGAACGAAGAAATAAAGGAGGAGAAATTATGGCAATTAAAGTTACTAATAAGAAACCTTTAACAGGAAATAAAAGATCACATGCTCTAAATGCTACTAAAATGCAACAAAAGCCTAACTTACAAGTTGTAAGATTAGAAGATGGTACTAAGGTTAGAATGAGTGCTCGTGAAATTAGAAATATGCGTAAACAACAAGCAGTTGTTAATGAAGAAGCAGTTGTTGCTGAAGCTGCTTAAAAAAGAGATAAATTTTAAGGTTTATCTCTTTTTATTTTTCTAAATAGTCAGCCCCTTTATGAGGTTCTTCAAATAATAAATCGTTAAAGTTTTGTTGTCTTAAAGCTTCATAGATAACAATTGCTACACTATTACTAACATTTAAGGCTCTAACATTATCACTCATTGGTATTCTAAGACAATGTGCTAAATCATCTTTTAATATTTCTTTAGGAATACCAGTAGATTCTTTTCCAAATATAAAGTACTGATTAGTATTAGTATCACTATAATCAAAACTAGTATGTGGCTTTCTACCATATCTAGTTAAATAGTAATAAACTCCTTTATTCTTGCTTTTAAACTCTTCAAAATCATTATATTCTTCATAGTTTAATTTATCAATATAATTAACACCACTTCTTTTTAAATGATTATCATCAAGAACAAAACCATATGGCTTAATTAAATGAAGCTTAGTATTAGTAGCTACACAAGTACGCATAATATTACCTGTATTTTGAGGTATTTCTGGTTCAAATAAAACGATATGATTCATCTTTAAATACCTGTTGAATACTTTCTAATAAATTTAATAGCTTCATCAACTGTTAATTTGGTAGTATCAGTAGATTCTAGATAAGATACTATTTTACCCCCTTCAAAAGCTAAGAATAATGGAGTATCAGTTATACTACTACCATCACCATATGTTTGAAAAACACTATTTATATATTCTTCTTTAGCTGTTATATCTTGTAAATCAATATAAGTAATGGCTGTTTGTAATCCTCTTTTTAGTAACTCTTTCTTTAAAGAAGTATCAAAGCTACGACATTCATTATCATTAGCTACACACATATAAACTACTCCATCCGGATTTTCTAAAACAAAGTGATCAAGTTCAGTAGTAGTTATTTCTGATACAGTATTTCTAAGGACTGGAATAGTACTTTTATAATCTTTATAAGTTTGATACCAACTAGCAGCATATAATACTAAAGCAATAACTACAACATAAATAATTGTTAATGTTACATAATTTTTTTTCTTATTTTTTTGAAACATTTCATTCACCTCACTATATTTACATTTTATCATAGTTTTCATACTTTGAAAATGACTAACTTAATAGTTTAAAAATAAAACTATATTTTATATCGTTTAAATTCATCTAGACTAATTAACTCTTTAGCTTTTTATTATAAGCATAAATTATAAAAGGAAGGTGAAAATATGAATTATAGAGTAAATAATAATGAAAGAGGTTTTGTTCCTTTTGTACTTGGTGGTGCACTAGGTTATGGAATCGGTACTTACACTAGACCTAATTATCAGTTTTATCCGGTATATTATCCTCCAGTATATTATCAACCATATCCAGTATATCCTTACTATAGACGTTAAAAAGTTGCCAGCAATGGCAACTTTCTTTTTAAGCTTCCAAAAGAAACATTAGAAATCCTTTATAAGACTCAAATAGATCCAGTTTACTAGTTACTTCCCAAGGAGCATGCATACTAAGTACTGGTAGACCACAGTCAATTACATCAACATTATAATTAGCTAGAATGTAAGCAATTGTGCCACCTCCACCTTGATCTACTTTTCCCATTTCGGTAAACTGATAAGTTATATTATTATTATCAAGAATATTTCTTAACTGAGCAATATATTCAGCATTAGCATCATTACTACCACTCTTGCCACCTGAACCTGTATATTTACAAAAAGCAAGTCCGCCACCTAAATGAGCTTCGTTATTTTTATTACTAGCACTCTTATATAAAGGATCTGCTCCTGCTGTCACATCACAAGATAACATCTTAGCCTTAGATAATACTCTTCTATAACTTCCTTCTTTTTCATCTAATAATAAGCAGATATCTGCAATAGTATTAACAAAGAAGTGGGACTCCATACCAGTTGAACCCATACTACCAATTTCTTCTTTATCAGTAAAGATTACACAAGTAGTTTTTTTAGGTTTATCAACTTTTAAAATAGATTCTAAACAAGCATAAGAACAAGACCTATCATCTTGACCATAACCAATAATCATACTTCTATCAAGTCCTAAATCTCTTGCTGGAAAAGCTGGTACTATTTCAAGTTCACTAGAGATGAAATCATCTTCTAAAATAGCATATTTTTCTTTAAGTATAGCTAAAATATTCTTCTTAACTGCTTCTTTTTCTTCTCCTTTTAAACTTTTACTACCAACTAAAACATCCAAGTCTTCTCCTTCAATAACTAAAGATGCAGTCTTTTTCATTTGATCTTTAGCAAGATGAATCAATAAATCAGTAATTCCTACTACTGGATCACTACTATCCTCACCAATATTAACATTTATTTTACTACCATCTTTTTTAACTACTACCCCATGAATGGCTAGTGGAATAGTAACCCATTGATATTTTTTAACCCCACCATAATAGTGTGTATCAAGATAAGCTAAGTTATCATCTTCATATAAAGGATGAGGTTTTAAATCAAGTCTTGGTGAATCAATATGAGCTCCTAAGATATTAATACCATCTTTGATATTTTTTTCTCCTATTACAAATAGAGCAACTGATTTTCCTCTATTATTAACATAGACTTTATCTCCACTTTTTAAGCTGCTAACATCATCTAAGTTTTGGAACCCTGCTTCAATCGCCTTATTAATGATATAGCTTGCACATTCCCTTTCTGTTTTACAGCTACTAATAAACTTTTTATAACCCTCTGCAAATTTCATTAAGTCATTAAGTTCACTTTCACTATATTTATCCCAATTATTTTTCATATTTCCATCCTCCATTACTAGTATAACAAAATATTAGAAAAAGTATAAAGATTTAATTAACATATTTTGACAATTTTATAGCTTATAGTCATTAATGAAGAGAAAATGACATATTTTGATTATAGGTGATATTCTTTGAAAAAATTCTTATTAATAATTATTATTTTAACTATTTTTTATCCCTTTACAGTACTTGCAACAGATACATCTAAAAGTTCTATTGTTATGGATATAGATAGTAATAGAGTTTTATATGAGAAAAATGCTAACGAGAAAAGACTAATCGCATCTACTACTAAGATAATGACTGCTCTTTTAGCCCTTGAATCTAATAAGATGGATAACTTAGTAGAAGCTAAGGAAGAAATATTAAAAATGTATGGAACTAGTATCTATCTTAGTCTACATGAAAAAATGAAATTAAGAGACTTAGTCTATGGTTTAATGCTTAGAAGTGGTAATGATGCTGCTATAGTTATCGCTACATATCTTTCTGGTAGTGAAGAAGAGTTTGTCAAAAAGATGAATAAAAAAGCAAAAGAAATTGGCATGGTTAATACTACTTTTCAAAATGCTCACGGATTAGATGAAGAGACTAAAAACTATTCTACCGCTCATGATATGGCTCTTTTATCTAGTTATGTTTATAAAAATTTCAAAGAATATAGAACTATTACTAAAACTTATAAGTATCAAGTACAAACAGAGGAGAAAAGTTATCTTTGGTATAATAGAAATAAACTTTTAAAACAATATGAGTTTTGTACAGGAGGAAAGAATGGTTATACCCCAAGTGCTGGAAAAACACTAGTAACTACTGCTAGTAAAGATAATCTTAATTTAACTATTGTTACTTTAAAAGATAGTGATGAATATAACACTCATAAGGAATTATATGAGTTAATGTTTAATAAATATAAGTATTATAAATTAGTTGATAAAGATAATTTTAATATTGATAATAAAAAGTTAAAAGATAAAGTATATATAAAGAATGGTTTCACTTATCCATTAACTAATGAGGAAAAAGAACATATTAAGATAGATACTAAGGTAGATACAAGTATCAAAAAAGGTAAGGTTGGCTATATTAGTATTAAACTTTATAATAAAGAAATTGGTAACATTAAAATCTATTTAAAAGAAAAAAAGAGTCAGAAGAAAAAGCTCTTTAGTTTCCTAAATCGTTAGCAAGCTAAATTTATATATTCTTAGAAATATCTGCAATTGATGTAAATTCAATGCATAGAAACCATCTTTTTTGTATCACTAGCTATTTTCGTTTTCAACTAGATAATCGGTTAATTTACTATTTTCTTTAACTATACCGTTTTCTTTATCAAGAGATTTTTCCCAAGTTTTTTCCATTTCATACTTAAAGAACTCAATCATTGGCAACAAATCATCTTCTTCATCAAACTTCTCAAGAGCAGCATAGTAATATTTCTTATCTTCATCATAGACAATAAGTGGTGGGAGATTATTTATCATTAAAATATAATTAGTAAGTGTTCTGCCTAACCTTCCGTTGCCATCAGCAAAAGGATGAACTTCTTCTATAACATTGTGAAAATAGCTAGCTATCTTTATAACGCTTTCTGTATCTGATTTTGAAACACTAGTTA
>CAKOYC010000062.1 GCA_934130265.1 uncultured Bacilli bacterium | reverse complement strand
GAGTAATACCTGGTACTAGTTTATTATTTTCATCTAAACAATATTCATTTTCTATTTTACTACCATCATTACTTCTTAAGAATTTTTCTTCTTTTAAAGAGTCATATGTGAAGCCAAAGACTTTATATTTCTTTTGATAAGTATGATTTAGATAAATATCTTGATTAATATCAGATAAAGAAGTTCTATTAACTCCATTATCTTGCCAAATTTTTCTTCGCATTTTCTCCATTTCTGTTTGAATTTCTAATGTTTTAATGATTATATCATCACTGCTATTTATTGATAATGGTTTACCAAATCTAACTATTATTTTTTTATATAGATCAAGTTCTTTATAGCAAAGTCTTGGTTCTTCTATATACTCTAAGATAGTTGGAATAACCGGAACACTAGTTATAGCTGAAATCATTGCTCCACCTTTTTTAATATCATGCATTATTTTAAAAGGATGTAAGTTCCAAGTTGCTTCTCCAAATATTACTAAATTTTTACCCTTTAACACTTTAGCTGAAGCTAGTAAAATACTATTATTAGCTGACTTTTTACTATTTCTATCTAAAAAGGTAGCATCTGCTAGTTTAAAGGTAGCGATAGAGAAAGGATTTAAGCAGTCAGTGGCAACCATTACAGTTGTCTTTCTCTTTAGTCTTTCCATTATATTATACATTGAAAATATATCATGAGCAGTTGAATGATTACAAAGGAATACTGCTTGATTCATATCAAGGTTTTCTACTCCTTCTAACTCTAATCTTTCATTATAAAAATCTTTCATATATAAGTTAGTAACTACTTTTTGTCCAAAAGAATAATTATTAATATTAGGTACTACATTATCAATACAGTATCTTTTTAAATCTTTATAATACTCTTTTCTTAATGCTAAAGTCATATTTTTTTCTATATTATAAGGTAGTATTATTCTATCATCCATTTATCTTGCCTTCTAATTCATCTGCTAAGTATGATCTTACTTTTCCATCTTCCGTTTTAACTTGATAAAGATTACCAATCTTTAATACAATAATTCCTTTTTCTTTTGTCTTCGGTATATATACATTATTACCTATTTCCAAATTATTTGAATCATTATCTTGTGTTGTATTTTTAACAATATATCCCATAATACCTCCCGTGGCTAATATATCACATATTTTATTGATAGAAAAGTCTTTTATAATGTTTTAGTTTTATATTTCAATTCATAATTCTTCTTACTCATTCCAAATATTGAATTGAATTTTCCTTTTTCAGTTACTAACGGCTCACCTAATTCAATAATAGCTTTTTTTCTTTCTTTAATTTCATCAAGAGATAAAGTTAAAATTGCAGCACTATTTCTAACTACTGATAAAACACCTAATTCATCTAAATAAGAAAAAGTTTCTTTTAAATGGCAAACATTTTTATTAATTATAAGCGGTAATAAATATGATTCATCATAATTGGTTTTAATAAAATTAATTGTCTCATTTAATTCACCATATGATTTTAAAAATATACTTCCTGTTATTTTTATATTATTATCTTTACACATTTTTACTATATCATTTAACTCTTCAGGTGTTTTTCTAAATACTCCACCTGTTAGCATTATATTGTTCTTTTGGCATATACTAACTATTTCTATTATTTCTAAAGCTGATCTTAAAAATATACTTCCTGTTATTTTTATATTATTAATCTTGCAAGTATTTATTATTTCCTCAAGCTCTAATGAACTTTTTCTAAAAATTGTACCCGTTACTTCAATATTATTTTCTTCACAAACTTTTATTATTTTTTCTATTTCCCCTGCTGGCTTATTAAAAATACTACCTGGTATTTTAATTTTTTTCTCTTTACATACTTCTACTATATCTTTTATTTCTTCTATATTTCTTTTAAATATGGTACTTACTAGTTTAATATTATTTGCTTTACAGATATTTATTATTTCTTTTAGTTCTTCACCTGTTTTAAGAAACATACTTCCTGTTATATTTATATTGTTTTCTTGACAGGCACTTACTATTTCTTCAATTTCTAAAGCTGACCTTAAAAAAATAGTTCCCGTTATTTTTAAATTGTTCTTCTTACAAGTATCAATTATAGTTTCAATTTCATTAACACTTTTCAAGAAAATACCACCTGTTACTTTTACATTATTTCTCTTACAAATTTTAATTATTTCTTTTAGTTCATCACTTGTTTTTCTAAATACATTGCTACTAATATCTATCTTATTTTCTCTACAAATTTCTATTATAGTATTTATTTCTTCTATGGACTTAGATAAAACATTACTTGTAATTTTTATATTATTCGCTTTACAAAAATTTACTAACTTATTTATCTTATCCTCACTTTGCCTACTAATTGAAGATAGCAATGTTTCTTGCTTATTCATACCTAATTTTTCTATATTTTTAATTCTATCTACTGATATACTTAATATTGAGGTTAATCTATTTATATAATATAATCCATAATTAGTAAGTACGTAATTATAAGTTTCTTTTAAGGAAGTTGGATCAGTTGATAAAACATGTAAACATGAATCTATATTTGAAAATGTAATTGAGGAATTAAGCAGAAAGTTATAATTATCTTTTAATGATTCTACTTGTAAATACATCACACTAGGACATTTTTCTATATTTTTTGAAGATACTTTTAACTCTTTAATCAAAAAGTCTAATGATTTTTTAATACTTTGATAATCACCTTTTGTTAAAATATTATTATTCTTTTTAATTACTTTATCTGCATCTATTTGGTATTCTTTTAATAATTCTTTCAAATCATAAAATTCTATCATTCTAACTCCTCCAGTATACTTATATCATTTTCTATTATATTTACATAATCTATTCCTAAGTTTAAGACTAATTTATTAAGTTTATTTTTAAAATATATAGGTTCATCAATAAAGCTAAAGATACTTCGTTCAAAAATATCAAGTGAGTCAGTAAAGCCTAATGATTCGAAGTACTTTAAATTATTTAAAACTTTATCTAAGTTATATACTATTAATCTAAGTGTTTCTTCTCCATATATTTCTTTTATTTTATTAAAATCTACTTGCATATATTAATCCCTTTCCATTCACAAAAGCGTGCTTATTTTATCATATTTCAATATTTTTTTCAAGCCAAAAAAAGCACAAACTAGTTGCACTTTATTTATCTAATACTGAATACCCCATACTACTAAGTGTTTAGCGTCTTTTCCACATACAACGCATTTATCATCTATTTTCTTTTCATCTTCTAAGATACAACGAGACTTAGTTCCTTTTATTTCTTTCATTTTCAACTCACATGCTTCATCACCACACCACATAGCTTTAATAAAACCAGGTTGAGTATCCATTATCTTTCTAACATCATCTAGATTATGAGCTTCAAAGGTTAGTTTTTCTCTTCGCTCTAAGGCTCTTTGATACATATCTTTTTGAATAGTATCTAATAAATCACTAACAGTAGAGGCTATATCACTATCTGCTTCACAAGTGATTTTTTCTCTAGTATCTCTTCTTGCTAGAACTATTTTATTATCATTTAAATCACGTTCACCTACTTCAATGCGAACTGGTATTCCATTAACTTCCGCTTCTGCAAACTTAAAGCCTGGACTTTTTTTTGAATCATCTACCATATAGCTTATCTCTTTAGCTTTTAAAGCGTCTACTATTTCATCTATCTTAGTATTAACTTTATCACTATCACCTATTTTAATAATTGCTACTTTAACTGGTGCTATTTTTGGTGGTAATACTAAACCAAAGTCATCACTATGAACCATAATTAAAGCTCCAATCATTCTAGTAGTAACACCCCATGATGTTTGATAACAATAACTATCTTTATTATTTCGATCTTTAAAAGTGATATCATATGCTTTAGCAAACTTATCGCCAAAATAGTGACTAGTTCCAGATTGAAGAGCTACTCCATTATACATTAAAGCTTCTACTGTCAAACTATATTCTGCTCCAGCAAATTTTTCTTTTTCAGTTTTCTTACCAGTAATAACAGGAATAGCTAAATATTCTTTAAATAGTTTTTCATAAATACTAAGCATTCTTTTGGTCTCTTCTTCAGCTTCTTCACTAGTTTCATGAACAGTATGTCCTTCTTGCCATAAAAACTCACGGCTTCTTAAAAATGGTCTTGTTTCCTTTTCCCAACGAAAAACACTACACCACTGATTATATTTAAGAGGAAGATCACGATAGCTTTTAACCACTTCATGATAGTAATCACTAAATAATGTCTCACTAGTAGGTCTAACACATAATGGTTCTTCTAACTCTTTTTGCCCACCTTTAGTAACCCAAGCTACTTCAGGAGCAAATCCTTCTACTAATTCTCCTTCTTTTTCTAATAAAGCCTTAGGTATTAATAAAGGCATATAAACATTTCTATGACCTGTCTCTTTAAACATTCTATCTAAGTTTTTTTGAATTTCTTCCCATAAAGCATAACCATTAGGTTCAAAAATAATACATCCTTTAACACTTGAATAAGTAGCAAGATGAGCAGCTTTTACAACATCAGTATACCACTTAGCAAAATCTTTATCTCTTTCTGTTATTTTTTCATTTTTCATATTTTTTTCCTTTCTAATGAATATAGAATATTCCCATATAAATTAAGAATGCTAAATAAATAATAGAAACTATTACTCCATTTACCTTTTCAAAAGTAGCACTTTTATAGTCAACACCTGTTGCCATCATCATTAATACTCCCCCGATTAATCCGCCAATATGAGCAGCATTATCAATTCCTGGTACTAAAAATCCTAAACCTAAGTTTAAAACTATCAATGGTACTATCTGACTTTTAATAACAGTTCCTAAGTAAACTCGGTAGTGGTAGCCAAAGTATAACATAGCTCCAAGTAAACCAAAGATGGCTCCACTTGCTCCCACACTTACGGTTGTATTATGGAAAGTTATGGACATCAAGGAAGCTGTTAAACCACTAAATAAGTAGATGAGTAAGTATTTCCATTTACCAAGAAAACTCTCAAGTTGAATACCAATTATCCACAAAGCATACATATTAAATATTAAGTGAGCAATATTAGCATGAATAAAGGTACCTGTTATTAATCTATAATATTCACCTTGTCTAATATATGGTCCAAAGACAGCTAGTTCTCTAAAGATATTATCAGTCTGTCCAAGTAGAGCAGGCACCACAAATAATAGTACATTTATAAGAACTAAAAGATAAGTGATAATTGGTTTCTTCGGTCTAAATACTTTATCCATCTGCTTTTGATCTTTATGATTATGTTCATTAATCTCATCTGTTATCTTAATAAACAAATCTGCTCCTTTTTCTTTATTTCTAGAAATATTTATATATATATCAGGATAAGTCTCTAGTAACAACTTATCTTTTTTAACATCTTTTTCATCAGTTACACAAGTAGCTACTCCATTCTTTGGTAGTTCTTTACTAAGATCAACACTACTTCCTAGATTTAGAAAGATACTTAGTGTATTTAACTTAAAAGAAAATGTTTTTGCTTTTATCTTCTTTACAATTCGATTAGTCTTAAAAACATCAAATTTATATTGTTCATCATTATGAATATGATGCAAAACGATTCTTACTATTTCACAGTCTTCATCTAAGTTTTCTAACCAAATTTCATCTTCTACTCCATTTAGAATTATGGGGATATAATTTCTTTCAGTTATAAAATAATGAAGTAGTTTCATTGCTATCATATTAGTATCATTTATTTCAAATATATTTTCCATCTTTTCACATCCTTCTTCATCAAAGTATTATACACGAATTTTTCTTAATTCTCAACACTATCAAGTTCATCTAAATAAGCTTTAAACTCTAAAGGTACATCTTTAGTAAACTCTAAATGTTCTTTAGTTATTGGTTCTATTAATTCTATCTTATAACTATGAAGCATTTGACCAAAACTAGTTGTCTTTTTACTATTCCCATAGACTGGATCATTTACTACCGGATGATTGATATAAGCTAGATGTACTCTTATCTGATGGGTTCTTCCTGTATCAAGTACACATTCTATTAAGGTTTTATTTTGATATCTTTTAATAACACTAAAGTGCGTAACCGCTTCTTTTCCCCCACTTACTACTTTCATCTTAAGTCTATCTTTAGGATCTCTTCCAATAGGAGCATCTATTGTTCCTCTACTTTCTTTAATAACTCCTTCTACTAAAGCAAGATAAGTTCTTTTAACTTCTTTTTTCTTAAGCATCATACTTAATGCTTCTTTTGTCTCTTCATTCTTTGCTACTAGCATTAAGCCACTAGTATCTTTATCTAAACGATGAACAATACCTGGTCTTAATAAATCATCAGTTAAAGGATAATCTACTAATAAGGCATTTACTAAAGTATCATTTAAATGCCCCGGAGCTGGATGAACAACTAAACCACTTTGTTTATTAATAATTAGTAAGTTTTCATCTTCAAATACAATATCAATTAGTATTTCCTTTTTCTCTAATTTATTATCTACTTCTTCTTTAAAGATATCAATTATATCTCCTATACTCACTTGATAGTTACAACTGGTTTTTTTATTATTAACTAGTATTTTACCATCTTTTATTTTTCTTTGAATCTTGCTTCTAGACTCATCTAACATTTTACTTAAAACAACATCTATTCTTCCTTGTTCATCTTTTATTTCTAACTTCATCTTTATCATCCTTCCATAATCCATAGATAAGTATCAATACTCCAATTACAATTAACATATCAGCAAAGTTAAAGATTGGAAAGTAATAATTAAATATTATAACACTAATATAATCAATTACATAAGAAAGTACTAATCTATCATAAAAGTTTCCTAAAATTCCCCCTAGTATTAGTATATAAGAAAGATTAATGATTGGTCTATTCCCTCTTGTTATTAATTCTTTATAGAGAAAGAAGAATGCTATTAAGGAAATAATTATTAAAAGAGGGGTTTTCCCTTCCATTAGTGAAAAAGCTGCTCCTATATTTTTAACATAAGTTAGACTAAGTATATTTGGTATTAAAGTA